>JAOQAO010000197.1 GCA_025963485.1 Bacteroidota bacterium
AATAAAACGTGCGATGAAAATCAAACGACACAGCCGGCTCAGCAAAAATCGATAGGTATCCAAATAGATATAATTGCCACATGAAGATCTACATTTCAGACAACAGATACATATATGAAGTACAGGAAGAGTTTCAAAAAGAATACCCTTTCCTGAAACTTGAGTTTTACCGCCCACTGAATAAAATGCAGCGCACAATTCTTAAACCACAGGTCATATCATATCTTTCGCCGATAGAGGCGATCAGGAAATCAGCAACTGAAGGCCCTTTCGATATAAATGAAAACCGCAGTATAGCGGAAATAGAAAATGACCTTAAAAATATTTTTGGACTATACGTTGAGGTCTTTCGCAAGTCTGGCAATCTATGGATCGAAACAACCCTGACTCACCATTGGTCGCTGCGCCAGCAGAATCTGGAGGGTATGCAAATGTCGCAAACGCAGCCTGTCAGTTAAGGAGGCCCGCGAGTTTTGCCTCACTGCAAATCGTTATCTTACCCTCTTTTATTTCTATCAATTGCTCACTCTTGAAATCGCTCAATGTGCGTATCAGTGACTCCGTCGCCGTACCTACTAAATTGGCCAGGTCCTCGCGGGATATTTGTATTTGAGGGTTTTCTGTTTCGTCTTTTTTGTACCGCTTATTGACCATGAGCAGTGCATCGGCAACGCGTTTGCGCAATGAGTTATAGGCCAGCTTAAGCAGCTGCATCTCTCTTTCCGATACATTATTGGCCAGCAGGCTGATGAACTTTTTAGATATTTCGGGGCTTGAGTTGACCAGTTGTAAAAAGTCTGTTTTAGGTATCAACATCAGTTCTGCTGCTTCGAGCACTTCTGCTGTATCCTTGTAGGAATGCTCCTCCAGGAGTGCGATATAGCCGATAAAATCACCCTCTTTATACATACCGGTGATCAGTTCTTTGCCGTCTTCATTGGTCCGGTATGTTTTGACCTTGCCGCTTTTGACATAGTAGAGATAAATAGGACGACTGCCTTCGCTATAGACTGCGGTTTTCTTTTTGTATTCGCAGGTTTCGCGGTCGTCAGATATGAGTTTGAGCTGGGTAGCGGAATCAAGAAACCGGGCTATCCCACCTGAGTTGTTTTCAAACTCTTTTTTAATCAGTTCTGCTTTGTGAAATCGCGATTCCACAGCATTGAGCAGCTCGATATCATCAAAGGGTTTCGTCAGGTAGTCATCTGCACCCATTTCCATTCCCTTTCTGATGTCGTTCCTTTCTGTTTTGGCAGAGAGGAAAATAAACGGTGTCAATGCCGTCTCGGGCTGTTTGCTGAGCAGGTGCAATACACCATAGCCGTCGAGTACTGGCATCATGATATCACAAATGATAAGATCCGGTTTTTCTTTAGCCGCCAGTTCTACACCTATTTTCCCATTCTCGGCAGTGATCACATTATACCTGGCCAACTCAAGTATCTCCGCTGTATTTTCGCGAACCTCTGTATTATCCTCAATGAGTAGTATCTTCTTCATAGTCCTATTGTTGATTAAAAATTAATGTCACTTCTGTTCCCTCATGTAGTTTACTGGCAAAACTGATCTGGCCTCCCATCACCTCGAGATATTTCTTCACGATGTGAAGGCCCAGCCCTGTGCCCTGTATATTGATCGCGTTTGTCCCTCTGAAAAACCTATCCGCCAGGTGCTTTAGGTCTTCTTCTGATATACCCATTCCACTGTCTTTGATGTGGATGGATAGTTTGTCTGCAGTTTGAAACACCGAGATCAGGATGTCGCTTGCCTCAAGAGAATACTTGAGGGCATTTGAGATAAGGTTGAGGAGGATATTACGAAGCAGGCTTTTGTCAATAAAAACTTTTTCACTACCCGTGAAATCAAGAAGCACCTTCTGCCTGTGCTTGGTCAGGCTTGCCATTTCAGAGATCAGCTCCGTGATCATGGCCCGCAGATCAAAGTCTTCTTTTTTATCAAGCACGAGGCCTTCCTCCAGTCTGCCCAGTGAAAGAAACTCTTCCAGTATATTTGACAAATTACGAACCTGGTCCTTGATACGATGAATATGTTTCTGACGCTTCTCCTGTTCATCCTCGTGCTTGTAGCTATCGATGAGAGATACCGAAGACAGGATGGTACTCAGCGGAGTCCTGAACTCGTGAGATGCCATAGATACGAATCGGCTCTTGAGGTCATTCAATTCCTTTTCCTTCTCCAGGGCCTCCGCCAGCTCATCCCTCGATTTTTCCAATTCATGCAGTGTCTCGCGCAGCATGTTGGTCCGGTCCTCGACCTTTTGCTCCAATTGTTCATTGAGCTGTTTCAGCTGTTCTGCTATTGTTTCTGTTTCCTTCTGCTGGGCCAGCAGATTGCGTTCGCTTTCCTTGCGCACAGATATATCGATGATAAATGCGATGACATAAGTATGGGTATCCAACTTATAACTACTAAGGCTGATCTCTACCGGAAATTCAGAATCGTCCCTGCGTTTTGCAAACAGGTCGAGGCCCACGCCCATAGGCCTGCTCTGTGGTTTCCTGATATAGTTATCCCGCTTATGCTCATGCCCGTGTGCGAAACGGCCCGGGATGAGTTTTTCTATACGCTGCCCGATCAGTTCTTCTGCCTTATATCCAAACTGAAACAAGGCATATGGATTTGCCAGAACGATAGTACCTGTATTATCCGCAGTGATAATGCCTATCGTCGCATTATTGAATAGTGCTTCAAAGGCTATATCGTTTAGCTGTTTGTGTATCTCCATGACTTATAGGCAAAACACTTGTCGTCGTTTTACTGTTGTTGTTTTTTAAAACAATGATAATAATCATTGTAATGTACACTAATCCTTGGAGTAAAATAAAAATATGAAAGAAAACCCGGAAAACAAATCCTTTTTTACCCTGTAAAATTTAAAGGGTTTGACAGTTATTTTTCTTTAATAAGCTTCAGGATCTGCAGCATGGCGTCTTGTTTGATCGTGATCTCATACATACCAGCGGAAATGGCAGACAGATCAATACGTATGCTTTTTTGAGAAACAATCATATCTCTTTTTGACCAAACTATACGGCCTGTTATATCATAGATTGATACATCCTGTATACCGTCATCCAAACCAGTGATCGTGATCACCTGATCAAAAGGATTTGGGCTGACAGTGATCTTGCCATCGCGGGATTCATGTATCCCGGTCGGTGCCGAGCAGGTGACCGCGAGATTGGCAGGTTTAGAGAGATTTTTGCGCCCACCATTAGCAGTATCCAATGTTTCATATACTCTTTGCTTTTGACCATTGGTAAACATCATATGGCAGGATGACCAGCTCATAAAATTTTGTACGTTTTCTATCACACCCGGATTGCACGAACTTTGAGAGGTATTGCATCCTGAAACTACTGCCGTCGGCGGTGTATCTGCTACACTATCATCGCCGCAGGCAGCATATCCTCCCGTAGGATATAGGTTCAGATATTTGCCTATAAAATAAGTCACGCCCCTGCTGCCAAAGGCACTGCCAGGACTATTATACAAGCTGTAGTGAGTAACCAAACCATCCAGAGAAGGATCAACCGCAGCAGCCGCTGGCATGGTAGCCGTGCCGAGCGCAGAACTAGCTCCCATATTTTTTACTATCCAAATATTCAAATACTTTTCATTGGGCCACTGATTGATCTTCACTGCATCACTATCTCCATAATCTGTCAGAGGTGTAAAGATTCTATCTATACCCATTGTGGGGCTTCCATTAGGATCCGTGTGTGCGAGACAGAAAGCAATCTGCATGTCTGCTATATTGTTTTTAAAGGCCGAATCAACTGCCATGGTATCAACATTTTGCCTGTTATAGTCATAATTGACCCACTCAAGTGTTTTATTTATAAGGGTGTCAGAAATATTTTCGGGACCGCCCTGATGTAAAACATGGAATACTACAGGTATTGTATACGGACCTCCGGCACTGGCGGTGAAAGAAGCAATGAGCAGAAGAAAAGCAAAAGAGAATTTAGGTAAGCGTGTGATCATAGTCTCTGATTTAGTAGCATAAAGATACAGATTTGCAAAGGCCTATGCCAACTCTATCAAGTCATTTTAGTGTAATCTTTCAGATCACAGAAATGGCGTCTTTACCACTTTTGCTTTTATGAGCGTATTACGGATGTCAATGTATACGTCGGACCCGACGGTAGAGAATTCTGTTTTGACATATCCGAGGCCGATGGCTTTATTGAGTGTGGGAGATTGTGTACCGGAAGTTACTTCTCCTATTTCATTGCCTGCGGCATCTTTGATCTTATAGTGCTGGCGCGGGATGCCACGGTCTATCATCTCAAATCCTACGAGCTTTTTCTGTGCGCCGGTTTCTTTCAGGTGCTTGTGATAGTCGGAGTGGATGAATGGTTTAGTGAACTTAGTGATCCAGCCGAGCCCCGCTTCTATGGGCGAGGTTGTGTCGTCTATATCATTTCCGTACAGGCAGAACGCTTTCTCCAGCCTCAGCGTATCGCGGCATCCCAGACCACATGGTATGATGCCAAATTCATTACCCGCTTCAAATACAGCATACCAGATCTTTTCTGCATCGGCATTTTGCATATACAGTTCAAAGCCTCCTGAGCCAGTGTATCCGGTATTGGATATGATCACATCGGCTACACCGGCGAAGGTGCCAATGGCAAAAGCGTAATATGGAATAGAGCTGAGATCCACATCGGTCAGTTTTTGCAGGGCTTTGATGGCATTAGGACCCTGTACAGCGAGGAGGCTCGTTTCGGCGCTTACATTTTTCATATCCGCGCCCATTGAGTTATGCTTGCTGATCCAGTTCCAGTCTTTGTCTATGTTAGAGGCATTGACCACCAGATAATATTTTTCCGCATTGATGCGGTAGACGAGCAGGTCATCTACTATACCGCCCTGGTCATTGGTCATGCAGGAGTATTGCACTTTGCCGTCAGCGAGCTTAGAAGCGTCATTGGTGGTGACGAGCTGTATGAGGTCGAGTGCTTTGGGCCCGCTGAGTATAAATTCACCCATATGCGATACATCAAACACACCGACGCTATTCCTCACCGCATTGTGCTCCACGGTAATACCGGTTGGATATGATACCGGCATATTGTATCCTGCGAAAGGAACCATTTTGGCGCTGAGGGACTGGTGTACATGAGTGAGTGCTGTATTTTGCATTGTCTGTTTTTGAGTTGCCAAATGTAGGAATTGTTTGACACAAAAGATATGACCTGTCAGACCTCGCGTATTTCATTTTTTTTCCTCTAAATTGCCGCCCATTATCACACAGGCATGAAGTTTATGCAGCCTATCCCCGTCAGGGATATAGCACTACAGACAGGAGCAGAGATCATAGGAACCGCCGACGGCGCGGTGCGGGGCATGAACGAAATACACAATGTCGCTGCCGGTGACCTTACTTTCGTCGATCATGAGAAATATTACAGTTTCGTCCTTGCCTCCGCTGCTTCTTTTATTTTGATCAATAAAAAGATAGAGGCCCCCGCAGGAAAAACGCTACTGTATACCACAGACCCATTCAAAGCATATAACGATATCGCGATATCGCAACATCCGACACAGCACTCTTCTGCATCTATAGCGGCTACAGCAAAAATCGGAGAAGGAACAATTATTTACCCAAATGCTTTCGTAGGGGAGCACGTCACTATCGGACGCCACTGTATCATCTATCCCAATGTCACCATCTATGCGCACACCGTGATCGGAGATAATGTGATCATACATGGCAATAGCACGATCGGTGCAGATGCTTTCTACTACAAGGGGCGTGGCTCTCATTATGACAAGATGCACACGATAGGCCGCACTGTGATACACGATGATGTGGAGATAGGTAGCGGCTGCACCATAGATGCCGGCGTCTCTGCGGATACTGTAGTAGGCAAAGGGACGAAGATGGATAGCCAGGTGCATATAGGCCACGATGCGACCGTGGGCGAACACTGTATCCTCTGTGCACAGGTAGGTATCGCAGGCAATGTGCGCATCGGCAATCACGTAACGATGTACGGCAAATCTGCATTGAGTAAAAACATATCTGTGGGTGATCGCGCTGTACTACTGGGTAGCAGCGCGTCGGCTAAATCCCTGGAGGGTGGTAAAACATACCTTGGGACGCCTGCAGATGAAGTACATCGCGCTGCACGGCAATTTGCGATCATCAAGATGCTGCCGGATCTGTGGGACAAGCTAAGAAAGCTATGACAGCTTAATTGCTTTTTTGAAAATAGTTTAATAATATATTGATTATTAGTTGTTTGTAATTAATACGATAGGCATATATACTTCGGATCAAGTGCTGTAATTTTGCATGAATTTTTAAATCTCCGCAATGAAAAAATTAGTCCTGTTTCTCTTTACCTTTTGCAGTTTGTTCAGTGCGTTTGCTGTGGACAATGCCTATCACTTCTCCATAGACCTGACCAGAACTCCTGACAAGCTCCTCCATGTGGAACTCACAGCTCCCTTACTGAGTGAAACCAAGATCATCTACAGCCTGCCTAAGATGGTGCCGGGGACATACACTATTTATGACTTCGGCAGATTCGTACAAGACTTCCAGGCCTTTGACAGAAACGGAAAGCCACTGCCCGTAACGGTCATAGACACGAATAGCT
>JAOQAO010000198.1 GCA_025963485.1 Bacteroidota bacterium
CACACAACCGATACATTCAAACATTAAAAAAGCGGAAAGCTGAATTCTGGAAAATGTTCTCTCACTTTCAAAAGCCTAATACTACTATCAAAACTATTTGTGAAGTTAATTATTAGACTCTATGTAACGGCTTCATCTAATATAAAACCATACTTCTTTAAAAGTTTGGCGGAGCCTAGGTTATCCTTGTGTGTATAAGCACAGATCGCTTTCAATTTCATTACCCCGAATGCATACTTCATCACAGCCCCTGCTGCTTCATTCATATAGCCATGACTCCAATACTCAAGCTGCATAGCACATCCCACTTCTGCTGTTCCTTTTTTCCAGGAAATAAAACCCAGGCTGATAGTGCCTATGGGTGTGTTATCTTTCAAAGCTATGGTCCACATAATCAGCTGCTGTTGCTTCTGGGTTGCTTCGTTCATTTTAGTGATAAACAGATCGACATTAGCGGGATAATGCTCGCCAGTTATAAATCTTAGTACCTGCTCATTGGTACGCAAGTCTGAGATCATGTCTCGGTCCCTAGATTCCATCTGGCGGATCAGGAGACGTTCTGTCTCTAAATTTGGAAATGGTGTGAATATAAAGTTGAGCATGAATCGCTTTTGAAAAAGTCAAAAATCCGTGCCACGTAGAACCTGAGACAAATCACTTTGCTGTAATATCTCCTATCACAGTTTCACCATCGATCACCGTCTGTCCCACCTGCACATTGACTTTTGTATTGTGCGGCAAGATCACAGTAACCTGTGAACCTAATTTGATCAAACCTATCACATCGCCTTGCTTGACATCCTGATCTGGTTTGACATAGTCTTCTATCCTTCGTGCCATAAATCCAGCGATCTGAATGATCTTATAACGGCTGCTGTCATTGGCTTGTATGAGTATTTCGTTGTGCTCATTTTCAAACCTAATACCGTATGGATTATCAGAGCCAAGGGCATTATTGAAACTGCCCTTGATGTGGCTGTGCGAAATGATCTTCGCATCGATCGGTGAGCGCTGGTAGTGTACATGTGTCGGATCCATCTGGATAGATACCATGTAGCCTGAAGTATCCACATCTGCGGCCCAGACATTGATCAGGCCGTATTTACCTTTGGTGACTGCCAGATAGTCTTTGTTCCAACTGGTGACAGATACCACTTTGCCATTGGCCGGACTGACGAAAACGTGATTGTCATGTGGCACATGGCGAGCCGGCTGTCGCAGGAACCAAAACTTATAAAACAGTACGAAAACTAAAACTATCGCAATAAGGCACAGCAACAGGTATTTTAAGAATTTCTTCATGGCGCGATAATTTTGATTGGGGTGGTGAAGATACTCAGTCAGCCACCTAAAAATATTTTTTTCTGTTTTTTAAGTTTCAACAACTCACACCTGTATTAATTAGTATTTAAATACTTAAGTAAAATACAAGTGTTATTAGCTGCGTGTACAAGAGCAAAAGTTTATTTTCGGTCTATTGCTTTATCGGTTATCACTATTAAGGTAACGTTAACTAACAGTGCCTACTAGTTTAAATACAATGAATATCAGTCACTTGTACTTTAATCCACAGCCTGTGTAAAACACTGTTGACAACCCGAACTGTATAACCTGATATCCACAGTCTGTTGGTCGGGCTGTGGGTAGTGATGAATCTGCCAACAGGTCCGTCAGAGAAAAATGCAGATGCAAAATTTCCGGAGCGACCAAAAAAATTTGCAAGTCATCTACCCACATTTATCCACCTCTGCCAACAGGGTATGTGTGGATTACGTTCAAACTGCACTCAAACGCCGTGTCCATCAGCTTCCGCATGACAAATGTCAGGAAAGATCCGCATAAATGAAAATGTGGGTTTTCTGGCAATCAGGATCTTGGTGGAAAGGCGCCGCCTCACCCATCTGCCTTCGGCATCTTCCCTCTCCTAAAGAGAGAGGAAAGAACCAACTGAGCGGAAGGAGCGACCTTTAGTTTTTATGGATACTGTACGGTTAGATTTCGATTTTCAGAGAGTCTTTATGAAAATGAACTTGGAAAGTCTGTCGATTCATTTATTTTTGGGCAAAACAATATAATAATGAACTTCCCATCAGACCTCAAATACAGCAAAGAACATGAATGGATACGTGTAGAAGGATCTACAGGCACTATTGGTATATCTGACTTCGCACAGCACGAGCTGGGTGATATAGTATATGTAGATATCAATACGGTAGGCGACGCGGTGGCCAAGGATGCGGTATTTGGTACGGTGGAGGCGGTGAAGACCGTATCTGACCTCTACCTGCCGGTAGCTGGCAAGATCACTGAGCTGAATAAAGGCTTGGACTCGGCACCAGAGGCCGTAAACAAAGACCCATACGGCGCAGGCTGGATGGTGAAGATCGAAATAACGAATGCCGCCGATCTGGATAGCCTGATGGATGCAGAGGCGTATAAGAAGCATATTGGGGTATAAGGCGGCCCCCAAACCCCCGAAGGGGGCTTTAATACAAAGTGCTCTCAAGAAGAGCAAATGAAAAATGAAATCTTATCTGAAATATAACTGGCCGTCCATACTCTGGGCGGCTTTTATTTTGGTAATATGCCTGATGCCTGGGAGCAATGTGCCTAAGATCAGGATACCACACTTCGATAAGGTGGTGCATGTATCTATATATATGATACTGGGATTTGTGACTTATTACGGATGGACCAGGCAACGGCAGTATATATTGCTCCATGCGAAAACGGTGATGAAAGTGATCCTTGTACTGACGACTTATGGATTGCTGATCGAGGTGCTACAGGGAACATTGACCGCAGACAGGAGTTTTGACCTGTGGGATGCGCTGGCCAACAGTGTTGGCGCGGTGGCAGGGACTTATGTAGGGAAGCTTGTTTTTAAAGAACCGTATTATAAAGAATCTTAATTCAGGCAAGAGCAGCAATGCGTACACGGTGATTTCGTGCATTTGCCTTACCTTTGATATAATGAAGCGCAGCTTAGTCATCATATTCCTCCAGCTTGTTATCGTGTCATCTCTTTTTGCCCAAAAGGGAAGGGATGAGACGTTGGCGGCGAGTTATTTCCAGAATGGAGAATATGACAAGGCTGCAGAACTCTACCAGCTCCTCTGGGACAAGAGCGGCAATGCGCCTCAATATTATGCCCCGCTATACAGGAGCTACCTGGAGCTGAAAAAATATGATGAGGCGGAGAAGGTGGTCAAAAAGCAAATCAAGAAATACGCCGATGTGGCGCAGTACCAGATAGATCTGGGCTACCTGTACCGGTCTAAAGGCGACCTGGCGAAAAGCAAAGAAGTCTATGACAAGATCATCAAAAACATACGCCCCAGCGAAACAGATATCAGGCAGACGGCGATAGGGTTTAAGACCTATCGTGAGAATGACTATGAGATAGCAACTTATGAGAAGGGCGAAAAGATATTTAAGGGCAATGTGAATTTTGACTACGATATCGCTACAACCTATTTCGCCAAAAGTGATAATGTGAATGCGGCTAAATATTATATATCGGATATAGATAAGTTGCCTGAAAATACGCAGCAGGTCAAAAATGTACTACAGACAGCCCGCGGTGCGGACAAACTGCTAGCAGAGATCGAGACCCAGCTCTACGCGCGCATTCAGAAGAGCCCGGACAATGAGAACTATGTGGACCTGCTGACATGGATATATGTTCAGAACAAAGATTTCGAAGGAGCGATCGTGCAGATGAAAGCGCTCGACATGCGCAAGAAAGAAAACGGCTATCGGGTGCTGGTGATAGCCAGAGCCGCGCAAACGGAGGGGTTTTATGACGAGGCGATCAAAGGTTATGACTATGTGGTGAAGAAAGAACCGAAAACGAGCCTGTACTTTGAAGCGAAGACCGACCTGCTCAACTGCCGCAAGGAAAAAATATCAAAGACGATCAACTACACGCAGGAGGACCTGCTGGGACTGAAATCCGACTATCAGTCTTTCATCAGTGAGAATGGCAAGACGCCGCAGACGGCCAACTCTATCAAGGAGCTGGCTGACCTGGAGGGATTCTACCTGCATGATATCCCGGCTGCTATCGCAGACTGCGAGCAGGTGATCAATATGCCCGGTATCCCATCTAAGTTGAAGAATCAAACCAAATTATCGCTGGGAGATTTTTACCTGATCAATGAAGAAGTGTGGGAATCGACGCTGCTCTACTCGCATGTAGATAAGGATGAAAAGGAAACTCCGCTGGGAGAAGAGGCCCGGTTTAGAAATGCAAAATTGTCATACTACAGGGGTGACTTCGAGTGGGCGCAGGAGCAGCTGAAGGTGCTAAAGGCCTCTACCT
>JAOQAO010000199.1 GCA_025963485.1 Bacteroidota bacterium
ATCTGCACCCCCGGCTGTTCCTTGACCACATGCGATATATCAGAGGGTTTGTCCGTAGAGCGCTCGTCCACTTCATCTTGCCCTATCACTTCCACGCGGGTAGGCAGGTTTTCAGCGTGTTGTTTGGTACGGGTAGACACCACTACGACCTCATTCATCTCTTCCTGCGAGGTAGTGAGTTTGACGTCCAGTGTATCCCCGGTGTGCTGTGGGGTGATGATTGTGAGTTTTCTTTTGAAATAACCTACTGAAGAGACATTCACCTCATGGCTGCCTGCCCGGACATCGGGGAAGATGATCAGCCCGAGGGAGTCAGTCATACCGGTCAGACTGTCCAGTCTCACAGCGACACCCTCCAGCGGTTTCTTTTCCTCTGTATCCTTTACCCTGACTATGAGGCTACTCTGGGCACTTGCACTGAGCACCGCATATGACACTACTAAAAAGGTGCAGATGATTTTCCTCATTACAGGTACTAAAGTAAGTTTTTTGCCCTACCTTTGCAGTAGGTTACGCACAGGCGCTTACCATCGCGTTATGAAAAAGACACACATCATTATATTGGTTCTAATGGCCGCGGCAGCAGGAGTGATCATCGCAATGAGTGCTGATTTTACCACCTACTCAGACTTTCCGCAGGCACAGTCCAAACCTAATACGACTGTCAAGGTCGTCGGCTACCTGGCCAAAGACAAAGAGATCGTCTACGACCCGCAGAAAGACGCTAATTACTTCTCCTTTACCATGACTGACAAGCAAGGCAACCCTCAGCAGGTATGGTACAGAGGCTCCAAACCCCAGGACTTCGAGCGCTCCGAGCAGGTGGTTATCACTGGCAAAATGGATGGCAAACTGTTTCATGCATCTGAGATCCTTCTCAAATGCCCATCCAAATACGTCAACGACCAGATCGTCCTGAAAGAAAAGCAGACGAGTTAAGATTTTCTTCTTATTGATTTTGAATTGCGCCTTTCCGCAAATGGAAACAACGTGTAATCCATAATCCTAATCAGTAATAAAGTATAGAGAAATTTATTGAGCGCCACGCAATGTATTGAAGCCCTCTTTAGGGCAGGGGTTTGGGGGTCACGCAGAAGCAATAACAACACTATTTTCAATGTTGAGAACCATTCCTATTTCACAGTTCCGGTACCCATGCTTTTTCCTATTTTTGGCGAAACTAACACCGCAGAATGAAATTTGCACTCATCGGATATGGC
The DNA here is from genome assembly GCA_025963485.1 of Bacteroidota bacterium. Taxonomy (GTDB): domain Bacteria; phylum Bacteroidota; class Bacteroidia; order Chitinophagales; family LD1; genus UBA1941. The sequence goes on from JAOQAO010000199.1 coordinate 1,221, forward strand.
AAAATGGGTAAGACCATAGAGCAGGTCATCACAGATCAAAACAAAGGCGACGAAATAGTACTGAAGATCAGCGATGACAATCTGCATGAACTCACTATCGATAACCTGAAAAAAGCGGACGTAGCCATAGAGTTCACCCGGCCGGATGCCGCCATAGCCAATATCAATATATGCTTTGACGCAGGAGTGCCTGTGGTAGTAGGCACCACAGCATGGCTGGACAAACTGGATGAGGTCAGCAAGACATGTGAAGCTAAAAATGGCGCACTATTCTACGCACCAAACTTCTCCATCGGGGTCAATATCTTCTTTGAGATCAACCGCAAGCTAGCTGCTATCATGGATGCTCAGCCTCAGTACGATGTGTCTATAGAAGAGATACATCATACAGAGAAACTGGACGCCCCGAGCGGCACAGCGATACGCGCAGCAGAAGTGATCATGCAGTCGCTCAAAAGAAAATCAGTATGGCGGTTGGCCGGAGCGATACACTCCAATGAGCCTAATGCTTTGTTAATTACTGCTAAACGTGAACCGCATGTGCCGGGTACGCACGTAGTGACATATAGCAGCGATGCAGATGAGATGCAGGTCATCCATCAGGCCAAAACCCGCAGGGGCTTTGCGGAAGGGGCGGTCATGGCCGCGAGGTGGCTCAAAGGCAGAGAAGGAGTCTATGAGATGAAAGACCTCCTCTCCTTCTAAATCGGCCGTCGATTGCGCTGGATTTTTTCCATATTTACGTCACTAATATTCTGATCACAAACCAACAATCATACATGCTATTCCTCCTCGTCGTACTGATATATGCTATCGGCATCCGCATCGGAACACAAAAGATATTTGAGAAAAGAGGCATACCAAAATGGAAAGCCTGGGTCCCGATCATCTGCTCAAATGAGTGGCAGAAACTGGTAGGACAGCCTACCTGGTGGACGGTCATGCTCTTCATTCCCGGTGTCAATCTCTTCTATTGGGCAGGGCAGATGACCCGCATGAGCACAGCTCACGGCAGGAGCGAATTCCTGGATCATTTCCTCGCTGTCATCGCAGCTCCGGTATATTGGCCATGGCTCGCATACAATGAGAAGATCAAATACATATCTCCCACAGGCCTCAGGCCAAATCAAAAGCCTTTCCCGAAAGGCATCGTACGCGAATGGACAGATGCGCTGATATTCGCCCTAGCTGCCGCATACCTGCTGAGGATGTTCGTATTCGAAGCATACACGATCCCGACACCTTCTATGGAGAAAACTCTCCTCGTAGGCGACTTCCTGTTTGTGAGCAAATTCCACTACGGTGCGCGCATCCCGCAGACACCGCTTGCTCTTCCGCTGCTCCATCATAGCCTGCCCGCCTCTACGACACAGTCCTATCTGGAGTGGGTCAAGCTGCCATACATGAAGCTGCCTGCCCTACAGAGAATAAAGCGTTATGACATGGTCGTATTCAATTTCCCTGCCGGTGACACCGTAGCCCTCCAGAAGCAGGACCAGACCTACTATGACCTGGTGCGCAACGCCAAATATGAACTCGAAAGCATAAATGATCATACTACCAATCCTATTGACAAGGTCAAATCCGATTTCAACACAGAGATCAAAGCACGTCCTGTCGATAAGAGAGAGAACTATATCAAACGCTGTGTAGGTATATCGGGCGATAAGATCGAGGTAAGGGAAGGTGTACTATATGTAAACGATCAGAAAGCCTTTGAACCCGAAAACATCTACCTGCCTTATGTGATCACTTTTGGAGATTCCGCCAGGCTGACACAAGATGACTACACTCAATTATTAAATGATTATGGAGCCGAAGAAGAGCACCAGCCATCCGGGCACAATTCTGTAGTGCTACGCCTCACGCGGGAGAATATGGAGAAACTAAAGACAGCCGGGCAAATAAAATCTATCAAGCCGTTTGCCTATCCCCTCGCCTATACCATGGGCCCGGTGGCTAATATCTTCCCAAATAATTTCAAATATTACAAATGGAACATAGATGATTTTGGCCCTGTCACTATCCCCAAAAAAGGTATGGTACTCCATCTCAATGACAGTACTATCAACCAGTACAGAAGGCTCATCGAGATCTATGAAGTAAATAAACTGGAGGAGAAAAATGGCAAGATCTATATCAATGGTCAGGAAACTACAGAGTACACCTGCAAGATGGACTACTACTGGATGATGGGAGATAACAGGCACAACTCTGCCGACTCGCGCTTCTGGGGATTCGTACCCGAGGACCACATCGTAGGCAAGGCATGGTTCATATGGTTCAGCTGGAATACTGATGCCAAAGACATCCTGCATAAGGTAAGATGGAACAGACTGCTGACCAATATTCACAGCAAGTGGGCTCCCAAGGATTGATCATTGATTTTTTGGGTTTTCTCCATTCAGAATTCTATCTTTCCCTTTAGGAATCGGATTCTGACCGCAAACCCCAAACGTCTTACGAACAATAGAAAACACCATGAATAAAAAACGAAAAAGTGATTGGCTTATTAAGGTCGCCCCGGTATTGGCGGTATTGATCGTGCTCCTCAAATTAGCTTTCCCGTTTTATACCACGCCGACTTCATCCATGGATAAGACGCTGATAGTCGGTGATGTGGTCCTGGTTAATAGGTGCAGTTACGGATACAGGATACCATTCTCAGCCACGAGGTTGCACGCTTTTCAGAAGGTCAATAGAAATGATGTAATCGTATTCAACTTCCCTTGTGGAGATACTATTATCGCTGAGAGGCCGGAGCTTTCTTATTATGATCAGGTGCGTCAGGCGGAGTATGAACTCAAAAACACGCACGATACCGCTACCGGTCCCCGTGAGAAGCTAACGGACGACGGCTATCATATCCAGACAAATGCTATTTACAATCGCGATGCCTACCTGAAACGCTGCAAGGCAATAGCAGGCGATAAAGTCGAAATAAAGGATGGCATATTATTCGTCAATGATAAAATCGCTGACGAAGCCAGCACAGATTATCTGCCGTATGTAGTCCACTTTGGCGATTCGCTGCAGATATCCGAGGACTATATGCGCAACTTCGAAAAGATCTATGGCTCAGAATACCTGGGCGAGGCTACACACAATTATTTCAACCTCAGGCTCACCAGTGAAAATGCTGCAAAGGCCAGGGAGCTCAAAGAAGTAAGATCGATCAACCCTTTTATCTTTCCAGCGGGAAACAAGATGTTTCCCGTAGCTAACATCTTCCCCAATAACTTCAAATACTATACCTGGAATATAGACAACATGGGCCCTATCATAATACCCAAAAAGGGAATGGCACTCCAGCTCAATGATAGTACGCTATGCCAATACCAGAGGCTGATCACGGTCTATGAAGGGAATAAACTGGAACAAAATGCCGGCAAGATATATATCAATGGCAAGGAAACTACTGAATACACCTGCAAGATGGACTACTACTGGGTGATGGGAGATAACCGGCATAACTCCCTGGATTCGCGCTTCTGGGGATTTCTCCCGGAGGACCACCTGATCGGAAGGGCAACATCCGTATTATTCAATACTAATAATAGTTTATCCACTCAGGAGAAGACCTCCCGGATATTTAAAAAAGTAGATTAAGCCAATATCCTTTCTGTTTCTGCCTTGTCCCCATCTATCGCCCTGATGAGATCTTCCACACTATCAAATTTCTTCTCTCCGCGGATATACCGGATAAACTCCAGTGTCAGCGATTCGCCGTATATGTCTTTGTCAAAGTTGAGGATATTGACCTCTATCGTCTGCTCCGTGCCATCAAATGTAGGATTGAAGCCAATACTCAGCATCCCTTTGTATACTTTACCCTCGCTATGGACCTTTACCGCATATATACCCGTACGGGGAATTAATTTATTGGGGTCCGGCACTTGTATATTGGCCGTAGGGTAGCCTAGTTTACGGCCATTCTGCAGGCCTTTGACCACGATCCCTGTCAGCGTATAGTTATGCCCCAGGAGTTCATTGGCAGAGGTGATATTGCCCTCCTGGAGTGAGTGGCGTATGTTAGTCGAGCTGATCGCTATATCATCCAGCATTTCTTTGGAGATCGCTTCCAGGTGATAGCCACATTCCTGCTGATGCATTTGCAGCAGCGAAAAGTCCCCTGCCCTGTTGCGTCCAAACTTATGATCATAGCCTATCACTATATGCGCCGGATGAAAGTTCTTCACTAGGAAATCATGAATATAAGACTCAGCACTCTGCTCCGAGAAATCGCGTGAAAAAGGAACGACGACCACGTTGTCGATGTGGCACTCACTGAGCAGTTTTATTTTCTCCTCTATGGTATTCAATAGTTTCAGCGATCGGTCATCAGGATTGATGACCAGCCGCGGATGCGGATGAAAGGTGATAATGATGCTCTCCCCTCCTATCTCCCGCGCTATATCATTGATACGGCTGATGAGTTTCTGATGG
>JAOQAO010000215.1 GCA_025963485.1 Bacteroidota bacterium
CATCATTGAAACTGATCAGGCAGGGAAAAACACCATAAAATGCAGCAGGCTCATTATTTTCTGAATAGGCTATATAACCCACGAAAGAAGGGCCAAAGGCCGATGTGTCCTGCTTCTTATTGACATAGTTCCTGTCGATGTCTCTCCCAAACGCATCCTTGAAGATGTATACGAGATCATCTATATGTTCGCGACTTATTTTTTCGAAACGGTAAGAAGACATCAATATAGTTTTACTACTGGTCTGCTCTGCCCGTCATCTTTTTCAGGCCATTCCAGATGATCGGTGGTGTCAGTGATTTGGCGATATTAAACATCATCGTATTCCTTTTGTTCACTTTTTCTTTCGCCAGTTTGTATGCCAGGTAGTCCTCCGTTTGCTGCTTGTCATCTATCCCTTCACGCGCCTTGAATATCGTAGAGTGATCTTCGAGAAACTCCTCCACTTCTTCCTTCGGGCGGCCGTTGGTATAGTAGTACATCGCTATCGACTTCCTGCTGCGATCAGGCGGGCAGGTCAGTGGATTAGGATGGCCGTGATATGATTTGCTGGTCGTCGAGAAGAGCGCCATGGTATTAAACAGGGGTGGGATCGCTTTGACGCAGTGCGTCATATCCTTGTCCCACAGCTCGAAGTTACCTCCGTATTCTGGTTTCCAATCCTTATTCAGGTATACCAGCACATTGATACGCCTGTCCAGGCCGTATACAGGATGCTTATTGAAGTCGCTGTGTATTTTGAGAAAGCCATTAGGCTTGATCTCATGATAGCCCCCTCCTGCGAGGCTAGGGTCGGGGAGGAGATTCTCTATACCAGTCAATGCGGAGAGAAAATCCAGAAAAGGCTGGGAGTTGAGGAAATGCACAAAATCCCTTGCTTTTTCACCCAACTTGTATTCACCTTTGGTGGCGAGCTTGACCTCATTCTTGTTGTCAAACTGATAGTCCGCGATCTTTTTTAGGTCTGGGAATTCGTCCAGCACATCATTGGCGGTCTGCTCCGAAAAGAAGTTTTCAAAGTAGATATTGGGAAACGGATCAGCAGTAACATATTTTGCCCTGTTGTCCGAGCCAAATTTTAAAAGGGCATCATAATTCTCGAACGGCACAAATTTCATCGCAAACTATTTAAGATATATTGCAGTTATAAATTATATTTTATTTTCTCTCTAAGAGAGAGGTACTTGGGCGAAACTACTAATTTTTTGGCTATGTTGATAAAGGGCTTCTCGATACTGATATATGTCATATATGACACCAGCAGGACCATACTGATTATGATCAAAACGATCGCAAGTGCTTCAAAATAATAGTTATTGATGCCCATTGACTTTATTAGGTCATATGTCCTTATAAAGGCGAACTTAATAATAGGAAAGTGTATGAGATAAATGCTGAAAGATATTTTGCCCAGGAACAAGAAAGGCCTCAACGAAAGGATCTTTTGTATCTGAGTATTTCCAATGGTTATGAGGATGATCATAAAGGACACTACCCCTGATATATAAAAGAATATCTGGTGATAATCCATATTGAGGAAATCGCACAACCTGTGTATCTGGTAGTCGAAATTTTGAAAGATGTATGCGTACCACCGGAATGAGAAAAGTAAATAGCCGAAAAGTAAAAGTAAAACAACCTTAATACCTGACATCTTATGAAAATACAGAACCACAGGGTTTTCTTTAGGGTGTTTCATCAGCATAGCCACACCTGCGCCCAGGAAGAAGTGAAAAAGGAACCCTGCAAAACCGATCTGCGATGTACCCGGCGTATTGTACAGAAGAAGTGAGAAAACTGCCGCGAGCCAAAAGTGATACCTATTGGTCATGGCTAGTGTGATGATCAGGGGCATGAGCAGTGAGCAGCATATCTCCACAGACAGTGACCAGCCCGGCACAAGCAGGCTGCTAAACCTCGAGAAAAGAAATGCCTCACGCATTAAAGGCCTTATGGCATAGGGCGCATGTTGTATTTCGACCAGAAAGCAGAGCCCAAGTGCAAAAAGATACAATGGGTATATCCGGAGGAATCTTTTTATATAGAAATCGCTGATGCTTATTTTTTTGTCACCAACGAGATAGCCATAACTTAAAGCAAAGCCGCTCAATACAAAAAAGAAAGATACCCAATCTGTTCCGTCAAACAATACTCTGGTTATTTCAAACATTTTACCCTTACTATGAAACGCATCCCTAAGCGGGGCGAGAAGATGAAAAAGCACAACAGCCACTGCTGCTATCCCCCTCCAGCTATCCAGGTAGTGAATTCTTAAGTCTTGTTGACCCTTCTGCGACATTATATTTAGATATGTTTCTGCTTAAAGATATAAAGTTGGATGACTATTTATGAATAAAGTAAGCATCGGAATTGAGCTGCTGCTTCTGGAAGTCACTGTTGAAAGGATAACCCGTGACCAGGTATTCATGCGCAGCGCGTATGTCATCCTCTTTTGTAGTCAGGCGGGGGTTAAAAAGATCCTGACCTATCCTCGGGAAAAAGTGCTCATGGATGCACAGATTCAGCAGGGTCATATCTTTGTGGCTGCTGGTTTTTGTCAATAAAATATAACAGATCACCCGCGACATCAGGAATAACAGAATAACCCGCGAGCCACCCATCACTCCGGCGTTATAGGCATGCTGGTACCTATACAGGAAAGGCGCTTTGATACCCGAGTCCTTTTCAAACTCCGCCAGCTCCGCCAGCATCCACTCTGAGTTTTTGATCTTATTCGCATTATCCTTACCGACATATAGTGCCAGATCGTTGGTCAATATTTCAAAAGGGTTCTTTGTAATATACACGTCATTTATATCCGATATAAACGCATGCTTGATATTAGTCTGTGACAAAAACAGGTAAAATGCAAACCACCTTTCTTCAAAAATGGAATACAGTCCCGGCCTATACTTCCTGAAAAGGATACCGTCAGTCTGATGTTTAGCTATGAAGTCCTCATCCAGCCCATCGTGGACAATGATGCCGGTCACTCCGATCTTCTCTATGCTTTTATACCAGGGAGCTATGTAGTTGATATCCGGCGTTCGCCTTATCATTCCCTGTATAGGGTCAGCCTGATGCACAAAGTAACAGGCAAAGATCACTTCGCTTAGTTCCTTATCCGATTGTAGTATTTCTATTTCTCTTTTTCCTGATGAGTAGATAGATTCAAAATTTGCAGGAGGAGTATTTTGCTTTACTGCTGATCTGAGCCTTGATGGACCGGTCAGGCTATTCCAGAGATTAAAAATGAAGATCCTGATGTGAAGGTATATCCTCGTTAGCTTGCCTGTGATCCTGCTGTATAGGCTCATCATCACGATTTGAAAGTGAGATAAAGGGACTCAATGGCTGTGATACACTTCCTTACATTCCGCACTTCACATATATACTGGTATTGGATGTGCGATAGTTTTTGGGCTTCCTCCCCGTCATTGATGATCTCCAGCGTTCTTTTGGCAAAGGCATTGATATTGCTGTACATGGGGAACCCCTCTATACTGCCGTCAGTCGTATTGCCAAAATTCCAGAAGAGCTGCGGTACGCCTATGCTACATATGTCGAAACCAGCGAAGCCTCCCGGCACGCCATAGTATCCGTGAAACCACACCAGGCTCAGCTTTTCATTGATCGCCGTTTTCTTAATGTCCTCCTGATGACCGCGAAATTTAACTCTGTCACCTAATTCCAGATGCCTGATATATTTGGTCACACCTTCCTTTTGCGGATCACCTGTGCCGAAGATATGAAGCTCGGCATGAGGCACCTCATTGAGCAGCTCATGAAAGGCATAGATAAAAGGATCAAGGGGCTTATGCGAGGTGATACGTGTGAAAACGCCTATCCTGGGTTTGTCCGTATGTCGGTACGACCACTGTATGCCGCTGTCATCGATGTGCAATGACAAGGCCAGGAATGAATGCCTGTAATTTTTGAATTCGGCTAACTCATACGCTACTTCATCATCCTTGAATCCCGAAACAAAATGTGGCACCTCATTCTTATCAAAGTCTTTGTAGAGCGTATTTGTCTGGTGCCTGGAGTTCATGATATGGATCAGGCTCTTTGCTTTTTGTTGTGGTGTCATTTTGCGCGAGAGGACCGGATAGTTATACTCGCCCCAAAACGAGATCACATCATAACTATCGAGAAACTGGTGCAGCGACTGCTGTTCATGCGGGAAAGGTTTGCCGAGGAGCTTGCGCTGGATACGCTGACCAATGCTGGGCACAAAAGGCCTGGCGATATCTTCCAGAAAAAATATTTGGGTACCCAGTTCTGCATGCTTAGTGAAATAATGGTCTTCCCATGCGGGGTTATGGCTAAGCGGAAGCAGGCAAAGGATATTGACCTCAAACTGGTCCCGGTTGATGGCCCTGTCGACTTCATATGTGAACCGCTGAGTACCCGCCTGGTAAAACTCAGAGACCACAAATAGAACTTTAACCTTTTCTCTCATTATAAAACTGAACTATCAGATGGGAAATATGATCTACCTGCTCCAGGCTAAGTTCATAATAAAATGGCAGTCGCAGCAGGCACTCCGTATATTTATCACTGTAAGGCAGTTCCCTGCCGTCATGCTTGCTCTGGTAGAAAGGGCTTTTGTGCAGGCTTAGGTAATGGAATACCGGCAATATCTCATTCTTCTTCAGGAAATCTATCAGCGCCGATCTTGTGGCTATATCTTCTGTGACTATGAAGAACATGTGCGCGTTATTCGTTCCCTCTTTGCATACTTTCGGCAGCGCCAGTTTTTTCGACGCTTCCAGCTGTTTCAGGTTATCATTATATCGATTCCATATTGCTTTTCTTTTTTCCTGGATCATATCCAGGTTTTCGAGCTGCGCATACAGGAAGGCTGCAATAATATCCGATGGCAAAAATGACGAGCCAATATCTACCCAACCATATTTATCTACTTCTCCTCTGAAAAACTTGCTACGGTTAGTGCCCTTTTCGCGAATGATCTCTGCACGGTCATTAAATTTCTTGTCATTGATCACGAGCATGCCACCTTCACCCGATATGATGTTCTTGGTCTCATGAAAGGAGAAAGCCGCCAGGTGCCCGATACCACCGAGTGGTTTGCCATTATAGAAAGAGTCGATAGCCTGAGCGGCATCTTCGATCACATACAGGCCGTGCTTGTCAGCGATCTCCATGATCCTATCCATATCGCAGGCCACACCGGCATAATGTACCGGTACTATTGCTTTCGTTTTGGGAGTGATGAGCGCCTCGAGTTTTGATACATCTATATTGGGAAAACCTTCCTCAGAATCTGCAAACACGATCTTCGCGCCACGTAGCACAAATGCATTGACCGTCGAAACGAAGGTAAAAGACGGGACGATCACTTCATCGCCTTCCCGGATATCGATGAGGATAGCGGCCATCTCCAGCGCATCGGTGCAGGAAGTTGTAAGCAGGCATTTCTGGAAACCATATTTTTGCTCAAAAAACTGGTGGCATTTCTTTGTGAACTGCCCGTCGCCCGATATTTTACCGGAGCCTACCGCCTGTGTGATGTATTCTGTTTCTTTCCCCGATAGGAAAGGTTTATTAAAAGGTATCATGATACGAACTTTAAAATAACCAAATTTTTACTTCGTAGTTTCCCATTTCAGTATAGGCCTCACCACGCCGTTTATCTTGCCGAGGTAGGCATAGTCCCGTCCCTTGTCCACTACCTCAAATGAAAGTAACTCTTTCAATAAAAGCAGCGGCATCATCTCATTTGTAAACATATAAAACCACACGGAATATATATCGTCATTGAGGAAATTGGCCGGTATGTGGCACTGCGCCTTGCCTGTGCCGTTCGTAGCGATGGATATGTCTGCTGCTGTGCTAAACACGATCTGTTCATTGGCATTGACCAGGTCAAACGCCACTTTAAAATTCTTATGTGGAGTTTTATTGAGTATATCGAATGTCACCTTGATATCGTCATCTACCGATATGATATCCGGATGCACCTCAGCAGAGATGATCTTGATCTTATCGTTACCAGGAGCTTCAGCTTCATTGGTATAGCTGATCCTGCGCTTGAGGTGTTCAGCATTGAGCTTGACATATTGGGTCACTATATGATTGGTCTGGCCGATTTCTTTAACTGTCCCCTGCGAGAGGAGGACGGACCTGTCACAGAGCGTTTTCACTGCAGCCAGGTTATGACTGACGAAAAGCACTGTGCGCCCTTCGTTCATGCTCACATCTTTCATCTTGCCCAGGCACTTCTTTTGAAACTCCGCGTCACCCACAGCGAGTACTTCATCCACGATGAGTATTTCCGGTTCGAGATGCGCCGCTACTGCAAAGGCCAATCTCACATACATGCCACTGCTGTATCTCTTGACAGGGGTGTCGATATATTTCGCTACACCGGCGAAGTCCACTATCTCGTCAAACTTCCTGGTGATCTCCCTGCGGGTCATGCCCAGAATGGCGCCATTCTGGAATATATTTTCCCTGCCTGTTAGCTCCGGATGAAATCCTGTGCCCACTTCGAGCAGGCTGGCTATCCGGCCTTTGGCTTTGATAGTTCCCTCGGTAGGAGGAGTGGTCCTGCTCAGTATTTTGAGGAGTGTACTTTTACCTGCACCGTTTCGCCCAATGATTCCGAGTACTTCACCTTGCTTCACATCAAATGACACATCTCTCAGTGCCCATACATAGTCATTGCCCACAGCTTTTTGCGTACGGTCATTGACCATGCCTACCTTCATAGTTGGATCTTCTTTGCCGAGCATTTTGGCCCACCATCTGTTGAGATCATGAGATAGCGTACCTGTGCCCACCTCGCCGAGGCGATAGAGCTTAGACACATTCTCCACTTTGATCACAATATTGCTCATACTGTATCGATAAAGGACCTCTCCACTTTATTGAAAATAAGGAAGCCGACAATTAGTAAAACAAGCGAAACTGTAAATGAATAACCGAGCATCTTCAGGTCTACCGGTCCACCGAGTACCGAGGCGCGGAATGTCTCCACCACAGCAGTGACAGGATTGAGGACGAAAAAGATGTGAAAACGGGTGTGTTCAAATTTACTCAATGGATAGATGATCGGCGCAGCAAACATCAATAGCTGAACGCCAAAAACGATCAGGTTTTGAAGGTCCCTGTATTTAGTGGTCAGAGAGGTGACGATCATCCCTAAGCCCAGTCCCAGATTTGCCATGATCACTACGAGCAGCGGCAAGGTCAGGATATAGAGATTTACCTGAAAGGTATATTTATGCAAAATGAGGAAAACAATGTAAGCCACTACCAGCAGCAATAGCTGGATAAACATTTTAAGCAGGTTAGAGATCACTTTGGACAAAGGGAGGATAACCCGCGGGAAGTATACCTTGCCAAATATGGCAGCGTTTGTAATGAACGTATTAGATGTAGCGATGAGGCAGTCCGAAAAATAATTCCAGAGTACGATCCCCGACAGGTAAAAAAGTATTTGCGGTTTATTATCCGTTGTTTGCTGCATGATGCCGCCATAGACCACTACGTATACAATGGTAGTGAGTATAGGCTGTATAAAAAACCAGAGTGGGCCGAGGAGCGTTTGCTTGTATAAACCGATCAGGTCTCTTCTTATGAATATCATCAGGAGGTCCCTGTACTGCAGTATTTCTCTAAAGTCGATGTCAAATAGACCAGCATGGGGTTTGATTACAATGGTCCACTCTTCATTTGTTTCTTTCACGTATTGAGCTATATTTATTTCTTTAGCACCAAAAGTAACAAAATAACAGAATGTCCCCCGCTATTTAATCTCAGCCGTTTTATACCTTTACCTTGTATATATCTATTTAAATGAGCAGTATATAGAAGCTTTTGAAGTGATAGATTGGATTAAAAATTAATATGAAAAAACTATTTGTATCAGATAAAAACCGGGGCGACGATTATGCTAATGAGTTGGCTTATGCGTATGAGAAATTGAAAGCTGCTGAGGGTAATCTCGATATTATAACTCCCGCCGGGTTAAACGAGGGCTTACTTGAAGAAAAACAGATCGACGTGGTGATATCAAACGGCCTGACGGCAGAATGGCACAATGTGCTGAAAAGCAAAGGATATGTATCTATTGTTTTTGATACACTTGATCCATATGAGCAGCTGGCAGATATAGTCATAGATTATAAAGCCAATAATTCAACAGTCAATTATGGCACTGCACAGTTTTCTTTGATGAGCAATCCTGCTTTTGATTTTGCTCCGGTAGCTGACCTGGTGAAGAAACTCCAATGGGATACAGAGTTCTGGGGATATGGCGTAGGCAATATCAAATCTAAAACCCTCACGGAGAACATCTATTATAAAAGTGAAAAGGCAGCCCGCGAGAGTGGCATCAATGTACTGGAGTACCTTTGTAGTTGTGATGACAGGGAAAGCCTCCGGACAGCCGAGGATCTTGGATTTCACCTATCAGATATCAGGCTTACTTTTGACATGAAGGCAGTGAAAATAAAGATAGATCCGCTGCCGGAGGGTTTGACCTATGGACTCGCCGAGGAGCGGCATATCCCTGAGCTGATTGATATCAGCAAAGACCTATATCGGGAAAGCCGCTATTATTTTGATGGCGGATTCGACAAAAAACGTGTGAGCGACTTCTACAATATATGGGTCGGAAATGCTGTCAAAGGCACCTTTGACCATCTTTGCTATTGTATATTCGATGGTGACCGGCCGGTAGGCTTTGCCACCTTCCGGCATTATGGCCCGCAGACCGGCTATATCGGTTTAGCTGGGTTCACTAATGTGAATAAAGGTCAGGGTCTGGGCAAAAAGCTTTTCAGCCATCTCATCAATGAAAGTGTCGATAAGGGCATGACAAAAATGGTCACAGCGACACAGGGAAGGAACTATACAGCGCAGAGGCTATTTCAATCCATTGGTTTCAAAACATGCCTGGCTGAACTCTGGTACCATAAATGGCTATCGTAGGAGGGAAGAAGACTTTCCAGGTTTCTTTCCAATAAAAAACGAATCTTATTTTGTGACAGGCATATTCCGTCCGCAAACTTGGAAAGTCTATCAGTCCAGCAAAGTCCTTATCCGTTCAACCAGCGTAGGATCATTCCAGTGATCCGGATTTACTTTGTCGTATACCTTTTTGCCTTTTGCATTAAAGATATAGTTAGTCGGATAGGTATACACGCCGATATCATGAAGGCTGGTTTCTGAATGTAGTATGATCAGCTCATTCCCCATCTCAATTTGCAATCTTTGCAGCTTGTCTGTTGATTCATCACTTATACAAACTATCTGTAGTTTTTTATCTGACAGTTTTTCTTTCAGATCGGCCAATTCCGGCATCTCCCTGATACAGGGCCCGCACCAGGTAGCAAAGAAACTGATGAACAAAGGATGGCCACTATATGATTGTATGGAGACTTTATTCCCGCTCAGGTCTGTCAATGCGATAGCCGGCATATCGACCACGGGAGGCACATGATAGCGCTTGTAGAAAAATGCCGCTACACCTATAGCTACGATGGCTATGATGAGCGTAGAGAGCCTTTCCTTTTTCACGTCAGCAGGAATTTGTTTTGATAGTCCGTCTGGCTGCGGCGTATCACTTCGTAGGCTTCTTCGCGTCCGTAGATGCCATCTATCTCTACACGGTTTGCGGTTTCGTCAGGATTTTTCTTGTACGTCAGGAAGTAGTGTTTGAGCCGTGTCAGTATAGCTTCATTTACATCGCTCAGGTCCTTCCAGCTACCATAAACCTCATCACCTTTCATGATAGCGATGATCTTGTCATCGGCCTGGTTTTGGTCTATCATCCGGAATCCACCGATAGGGATCGCCTGCACCAGTATGCCTCCGCGCGCGATTATCTTCTCCGTGAGTACAATGATATCCAGCGGGTCCTGGTCGCCTATGATGCCAGTCTTGCCAGTCTTTTCCATACAGAGTTTACCTACTTCTATATCGCAAAAAGTCTGTGGCAGGAATCCATACAGTGCCGGGAAAACATTCGAAAATTGTTGCGGCCTGTCCACTTTGAGTATCCCGGACGCTTTGTCGACTTCGTATTTGATCGTATCGGTCGGCACTATTTCTATGAAAGAAGTACAAACCTCTGGCGCTTTTTCTCCGATAGATACTCCATGCCAGGGATGAAGTTGAAATTTTAAATGCTCGTCCATTTATGACAATATTTTTTGAATTACCAATCACCACCAGCGCCACCACCTCCCGAATCGCCACCGCCGAATCCACCGAACCCGCCACTACTGCCGCCTCCGCCGCCACCTCCCCAGTCTCCGCCGCGGCCTCCACCGCTGCTCAGCGCTCCGAGAAGAAACCATAAGCCGGAAGAACCGGAACTCGAATGTGTTTCACCATTATTGCCTCCACCGAAGATAGAGAATAGCACAATGATGATAATGATACCGATGATGATCCATTTCCATTGAAATTTGATGGGAGGTTCGGCATTTTGATCTCCTTTGAATTGTCCTGATAGCCGCGCCTGCATTTGATCTATACCCGCGTTGATTCCCTGCGCATACCTCCCGGCTTTGAATTCCGGCCTTATATTTTCCTGTATGATGCGCTCACATATAGCGTCCGGCAGAAACTCTTCCACACCTCTGCCTGTAGCAATAAAAAGCTTCCGATCATCTTTGGCTATAAAAAGTAAAACACCATTGTCTTTTCCTTTTGTTCCTATTCCCCACTTATGGAAAAGCTCAGTGGCATATTGCGCCCTGTCAGCGCCATCCAGCGTAGGAATAATAACAACCGCGATCTGAGAGGAAGTAGCTTTACTATAGGTCACCAGTTTGTCCTCCAGGGCATCTGCATCAGAGGTGCTGAGCATTCCTGCAAAGTCATTGACCAGTCGTGGAGGGTCAGGCCTCGCCGGTAGTTTGATATCCTGTGCAAAAGCAAAGGAAAAAGGCAAAAGAAAAATCAGGGATAATATAATTAACCGAAACTGCTCTTTAAATCCGCAATCCGCAATCCGAGATCCGAAATGGTGCTTATCCCTCGCTGATATCATTTTTCAATTCATTTTTATCGCCAGCATAATATGGGAAAAATTTAACGAGATGCTTACCTGATTCTTCGATGCCATATATGACTCCGGACACAAAGTTACCCTGCTTGAAATGTGAGGTCATCACCTCCAGAGTAGAATCCCAGAAATCATCCGGCACTACTTCATTGATCCCCCTGTCACCGATGATGGCTAGTTTTTTGTCCTCGTATGCGACATATATCAATACACCATTGCGCAGCACTGTCTTATTCATTTCGAGCTTGTAAAAGACTTCCGCAGCCCGATCGAGGGCGTTGCCTTTGCATTGGGCTTCTACATGTACGCGTATCTCACCCGACGTCAGCTTTTCGGCCTTGCTTATAGCCTCTACTATCTGCTTTTTTTCAGGCGACGAGAAAAGATGTTTTTTGAGGAACACTAGGCAGTATTTATTTAGAATTTAACGGCAGGGGCCTTTTCACTTCCTTTATCAGCCTGGAAATATCCTTTGGATGTAAAGCCGAACATCTTGGCTGTCATCACCGCAGGAAATTTGGCGATATAGGCATTATAGTCATTCACAGCCTCATTGAAGCGGTTACGTTCTGTATTGATCCTGTTCTCGGTACCTTCCAGTTGGGCTTGCAGCTCTCTAAAAGCTTCTGTGGCCTTGAGGTCGGGGTATTTCTCTACTGTCACCATGAGTCTGGACAGGGAGCCCTTGAGTTCATTCTGGGCATCTTCAAATTTCTTGATATCCGCCTCATTGAGCTTGCTGGGATCCAGCTGGATGCTGGTCGCTTTTGCCCGTGCTTCTATTACCTTGGTCAGTGTCTCCTGCTCGAAGTTGGCCTCGCCTTTCACGGTACTTACGATATTGGGGATCAGATCGGCGCGGCGCTGATAGGCAGATTCGACATTTGCCCATTCCTTAGAAACAGCTTCACGTTTCTCCACCATAGAGTTATATCCGCAAGAGGAAAGCGTGCCGGCTATCAATACGATCCCGAGGAGCCTAATGATACTTTTCATGTATGATTGTTTTTGATTTTAAATGTAAAATAAGGAAATATAGTCAAAGTGACGCAGGTAGCTAATTAAGTGTATTTAATCTCCGAGGGTATCATTATGTGCCTGAAGCGCTTTTGATTTGATGATAACTTTATACATTAGCATATATCCAAAGACGGAACAGAAAAAAACTTATTGTATGTCAGAACTCATAAAAGACTTTAACGACTATCGCTCCAGAATGAACGAGGTTATTCTTGAAAAAGACAATCTGGTTCTAAAGCGGTTTTGGAGCCTTGATAATCAGGCATATGCAGATGGCGCGCTGGATGCCAAAACTAAAGATCTCCTGGGTCTTGTGGCATCTATGGTACTGCGCTGTGATGATTGTATCAAATATCACTTAGGCAAGAGCTATGAGCTGGGTACTACTACAGAGCAGATATACGAGGTATTCTCGATCGCCAATCTGGTGGGCGGTTCTATCGTCATCCCTCACACCCGTCGTGCCGCAGAGTATTGGGAAGAACTGATCAAACAATAGTAGACTGCAAATAAAAAAAGCGGTCAGAACTAATTCCAACCGCTTTACTATTTTGAAGACTTGCTGATTAGTCCTTAACTACCTTTTTCAAGGCTACGCCGCTCTTAGTCGTGATATTCAATACATACATGCCCGGGGCAAGGGATGAAATATCAATGTTTTGTTGTTGCATAGCAGGGTGCAATACTATCTCTCCGAGCAAATTGGCTACCTCCACTTTGGATATAGCCTCATTGCCGGTGATTGTTAGCTGACCATTGGTCGGGTTAGGATAGATAGAAAATGCATCCGCCGGGATTTCCCTGATCGCATTTGGTGTCTGACCATACTTCATATTCATGATCGGTGCAAAGTCAGAATCCGATGCATCATAAAACTGCACCTTCGAAGCCGAAACACCCGGTGCAGAAATAATGAACTGAGTAGGTGCATTATGATTGATCTGCATCAGTATAGATGGTGGGAGGTCCAGGCGTATCCACTCGTCATTAGCACCATTGGACCCAAAGAGGCATGGAGTACCGGTGGCATCGGGAGTAGCAGAGTAATCCGCTGCTTCTACTGTCGCAGCAGAGCCAAAGTTGCCGCTTTTCACTTTCACCTCCAGTGTGCCGCTGATAGGATTGCCTCCGGTCAGGCCTTTTCTCCTCAGGAATATGCTGGCTTTGCTCAGAGTAGTATCCATCATGGCAGTCGTATTGAAAGAGAGAACAGTTGAGAAATTATCCCCTGCTGCTTCGCCCATATCGAGTGTACTGGCTACTACACCTTGCTGAGACACACTACCTGTTTGCGCAGGATCGGATAGCAGATACTTGTCATCCATCATAGCTTTCTGGTAAAATTTCTGGCAGTGGTAGGCCAGCAGCGCCCTGTATCCATCAGTAGAGAGGTGGAAGGCATCTTTATAGATCACATAGTCACGCATAGTCGTGAGGGGAGAAGGATAGTTATCAAATCCCGTATCTATAGGTGCGGTCCCCACAGGATATGTACCACCGGGAGGGACGCCGAGTGCAGATGTTTGTCCAAATACATGCTGCATCAGGCCTGTAGCTTCTACGAAATATATATCCGGCGTAGTATCACAATATGCCCGGAATCTTTTCGATATCTGATTTTGTACCGTGTTGATCTGGTGAAAATCCGGAAACTTCATGCCCTGCCATGTGCTGTAGAAAGGGTGATTGGTAGGCGAGATAGATGTCATTATTGACTCCTTAAAGTTGGTATAGCAATAGCCGCTCCATAGAATCTTGATGCCCGGCCTGACGCTTTTGATAAACCTGATCACAGAGTCGAGCTTCACAAATACATTCATCATAAGGGTGTCTGTCTGCCCCTGGGTCATACTCGTATCCCAGCTACCCAGAAAGTCATTGCCTCCTATACTCAGGTGGACAAAGTCGATGGTAGGATTATTTGT
This sequence comes from Bacteroidota bacterium, assembly GCA_025963485.1. Classification (GTDB taxonomy): domain Bacteria; phylum Bacteroidota; class Bacteroidia; order Chitinophagales; family LD1; genus UBA1941. The sequence goes on from JAOQAO010000215.1 coordinate 13,990, forward strand.
CAACTGCACGCGGATCTCGTTTTCGGTACCGGTGCTCATCACGTCATCTGTTTCGGCTCCATTGACCGACAGGTTAGCATTGGAGACAAAAGTATAATTGGAGTGCCCCGCTCTTTTCAATGCATAGTTGATAGTCGATTCGGTATTCATAAAGAACGCCCAACTATCGCCTACCAGCAGCACTCTCGGTACAGATGTCTCTGTGCATTGCGAAAATGCCGTAGCACAAGAACAACAAACGATCAAAACAAGTAGAACTATTTTATTCATAATATTGAGTTTTTATTTACCAAACATTAAAGTAATAGAAAAAACGATATAAACGTCCCCGGAAAAGTTAAATATCAGGACAGTAGCGCCTGCTTTCCCCCACGCTATCTTATCTTTTGACCGTTAGCTTCTTTGTAGCCATAGATCCGTCTGTGAGTTTGATGCTGATCAGGTAGATGCCGTTATTCAGTGCGCTTACATCGATATTTTTAGTGCTCGTTCCTGCAGCTATTTCCTTTACCGATCTTCCGGTCATGTCAGAAATGTTGATGCCGGCGATCGCTTCATCCATATTGGTCAGGATGCTAAAGGAAGAAGCAGCCGGATTGGGCAGCAGGCTCATCTCGGTCTTTCCTTTTATATCATTGACAGAAGTAAACGTAGGATCGACAAACATTTTGTAGAGACGCGGCGTCGTGTAGCCCATGATCGTATCGATATAGAGGTTTCCGGTGACAGGATTTGATCCCGGATTCAGTGTTTGCATTTGCTGCGAATTGTTATAGCAGCTAGCATCATACCAGTTCCATGGTTCAAATTCCTTTCCGTAAAAAGGATATAGCCCTTCGATGGATGTGGTTATAGTACCATTGCCATCTTTATTAGGAGGTCCCTGGTGGAAAGTGTTGCCAAAAACAGCATTGTTCCCTTTGGCTACTACATATGGCATGAAATCTCCCGACCCGCTCACCTCTATCACAGGCTGGCCGGTAGTAGTGGTCACGACTGCTGTATTATAAGGAGTACCCGATTCATTTAATCCCTGAAATGCGATCACCGGCGGCTCACCGGCTTGTATCCAGCTGGTATCTCCCACAGCGCCTCCCAGTGCCAGTACGCACTCGAATCTGGATGAAATACCGGGATAGTTGTCATAGTTCTGTACTCCACCGAATCCATCGAAACTGCCCAGGGTATCCTGTTTGATAAAGGCCCCATGGCTTCCGATAAATTTAGGATTTGTGAGCTCAGTTGTGTCATTGAGCGAGCCGGCCGCCAGTGCTACATAGGCGCCTGAGTTTGTTCCGCCGATCACTATCTTGCCGGTATCGATGCCCCAGCTATTGCTATTGGCAAAATCATTTTTGAAATAACGCACCAGTGTCTTGGAATCCTGCATGGCACGATATACGGCTTGTATGATCGTCTGGGTTCTTATCTCCTGCACGCCAGAGGTAGCGCTCCATCCCAGGCGATAGTCAAATGATACCGCTACATAACCCCTCCGTGCAAATCGCTTACACAGTTCTACCGTAGAGGAATCCTTTCTGCCGTTGAAGCAGAGGCCGGCCAGGTTATGTGTCAGAATCTCAGGAAGGAAAGAACCATTATGAGAAAGCAAAACCAGAGGGCGGTTGGTGACCACATCACCTACTGGCCTGTACACATCCATGATCAGTGGCTGCAAGCTGGCGAAATTGGTAAAGACCTCAAAGTTCTGGCCATACGTGACACTGGTATCCACTTGTACATCGGTGAATACTTCATCCAGATAACGGGTTTGCGCCTGGACACCACTAGTGAGGGCTACAAACAAAACAAACAGGACAATGCGTAATGAATTTTTCATTCCTTTTTAGCTTTGGGTTAATAATATAATAACCTAAGTTAGTAATAAAACAGCATATACAAAAAGTAAGGCCGCGAAGTATTGTTAAAGGTGCGAGTTGCCTATTGTTTTTTGTGTTTTTTTTCCAGGTTTTCGGTATTGATGTCAAAGAGGATCGAGCCATAGATCATACGGCCTATACCGGGCCCGCCATAGGCCTGATAGTTATACTTTGATATCAGGTTAGATCCGCCCAGCTTGAAGGTTGAGAATATCTTCCTGACTTCCCAGCTGATCTGGGCATCCAGCAGTGAATAAGTAGGAATAGAACCTGTGAATTGGGGGGAACCCTCAAAATTAAATCCATTGATCCATTTGTAGTTTATATTGAACCCGAAGCCCTCCTGGTTTTTGATCTTTATGTTATACCCGCTCACACCTATATTAAATTTGTGCTCGGGTGTATTGAAGGCAGGGATGATAGGATCATTCGATCCTCTTTTATTCAAATGATTCCAGCTGTAGTTTCCGTTTAGAGAAAACTTCTTGGCAAAGAAGTAATTGAATCCGAAAGAGGCTCCATAGGTCATAATGAGATCGGGGGAGTTGGCAGCGACGCGATATATCTGTTTAGGCTCTTTGGTCAGCCCGATATTTTCCAGCGTAGCACCGATCTGATAGCCCAGGAAGTAGCGATAGAAGCTCACATAAGCACTGGCATCGATGTAGATCTTTTTGGCGATTATCCCTTTGTACCCCAGTTCCAGGCTTTGCACTTTTTCCGGCCTCACTTTAGGTATGTTGACATATTTCAGCGTCGTATCGTTAGGATTGGCGCTGTTCAGGTAATTTTGTAAAGATTCGATCGTCACCAGCGAATCAAATCCTTTCAGGTTGCCGATCAATATAGCTCTCCCCACGTTATAGTACAGGTATTGATCTTGCAGGGTCGGATTTCTGATAGCGGATGAGAAAGACAGGCGTATCGTATGGTTATTCTTGTACGAGTAAACAATAGATGCCGCTGGTGTAGCGATAAAGGGAAAATTTTCATTTCTATCCACCCTACAGGTAGCGGTGAGGATTATAGCATGGCTCTTTTCTGCTCCGAAATCAAACTTTCTGGATAAGCTGGCGTATGCACCTACCTCCCAGTTAGTGATCTTTTTCCAGAGCGAATCCTTCACAATTGGCCTGCCCGATGCATCTTTCAGGATATTGCCCAGGGAGTCCCGGGCATAATTGCGTGTGAGAGTATCACTGAATAGTGTCCCTCTCGAATCCGGCAAGTACATCCTGAAGCTAGCTCCTACCGTGATGTCAAAGAGTGGTTTGCTCATGCGCTTAGGTTGCGGAGAGAATTTATACTCGGCCTGTGCATGGACCATTTTGGAGCGATCGTAAAATAAGGTTCCGCCCTGATCAAAAGCAGTGCGGGATATGATACTGTGAAATACGGAATCATATAAAGCTGTGCCGGGCACAAGCCTTTTGTTTCCGCCAAATGCAGTAAAAGTGTCTGCAAATGTCCGTGCCATGTCATGCCAGAGGACGAGTGAATCGTGGTAGGTGTTTAATATTGAGTTTGCGACTGCATTCACCGAGTCATACTTTGTGTACCACAGAGGAGAATTAGTATTAGGGAAGCCCGGCAGGTTCTTGACACGAGCGGCTGGAGCAGTCACACCCGGCGCACCATTTTCCCAGAATTTATAATAATCCTGCCCCCATTTTGTATCACTTTTTGCGTAGTCCTGCAGTTTCAACGCCGTGAAAACTGCGTCATAAGAATTGCCGGAATTTTCCATAGTGGTATACACACGTACGAAGAATTTGTCGGGTTGGGAGATTTCAGCCTTGATCTGGTGAAACATAAGCCCATTGAGGCTGTATCGATTGTCGCCCTGATATACCGTAGTGCCGGTTCCAAAGTTATACGATGCCTTGGCTTCTATTTTATCGGTTATCTTATATCGTAGTTCGGTATTTGCTTTGATGTTCCTTGTGTCATAGTTGACCAGGTCTTTTTCTTCATATCCGGTGCGGAAGTATTGCTTCAGCCCAGGAGCCTGCCTGTTGAAGTATGAGTTGTCATAGTTATTGATCTCCTGCTGGAGTAGTTCATCTCCGTATCTGTTCACTGCATCATAGCCTCCGGGATTGCTGGTTGGTTGCCAGGATTTAGTCGAGGCCGCCAGATTGTTTGCTACCCAGTCATCGGCGCGCAGATAGCTGAAGTTAACCTTGAACGCAAATTTATCTACGCCAAGCTTATTCTTGAAAGCCCTCGCGTAACGCACAGCTCCCTCAAATAAATTGCGCTCGGCGCCTTTGGCAAAGATCGTAAGTCCGTTATAGTAAAAAGGGTTCTTCGTCTGCATGTTGATCACACCATTGAAGGCATTAGGCCCGTACATGGAGGACGAAGCCCCGACTATCAGGTCCACTTTCTGGATATCGATCTCCGTAGCCCCGGCGAAGTTTCCGACGCTGAAATTCAGGCCCGGAGCCTGGTTGTCTGCGCCATCGAGCAGCTGTAGTGACCGCACCGGTGAGGTAGAGTTAAATCCGCGTGTATTGATGATCACAAAGCCGAGCGATGCTGCAGTCATGTCTACTCCCTTGAGTGTGCTCAGTCCTTCATAAAATGTAGATGAAGCTGTCTGTTTGATAGCCTGTAGCCCCATGCTCTCGACCGTTTGCGGCGACTCCATTTGTTTTTGAGTGATACGCCGATCCACTACCTCTACGTCTTTGAGTATCTTCCTTTCCGGTTTTATTTTGACTTTAAATGTCTGCTTCAGGTCAGCGGCTGTTTTGATCTCAAACTCCTGAGTCGCGTAGCCTATGTATGAAAATGCAAGGATAAATGGTGGCTGCTGAGTGATCTTCAGGTCAAACTTGCCGTCGATATCAGTCATGGCGGCAGTAGTGGTACCTTTGACAGATACGGTCACACCCACCATAGCCTCACCGCCGTTATCATCAAATACGACTCCCGCCACATTCTGGCAAAGGGCAATGGAAGTAAATAGTAAACCTTGCAGAACAATGAGTAATAGTTTCTTCATCCGTCTCGAATAAGTTTAGTAAAGGGTTAAGCTGTAAAGTCTGGTTTATCAATTTAATCCTACTAAGAAATGAAAAGTATTGGAAAAATCATTAACTAAATTTATATATGAGAATGGTTCATATCTATTAGAAGTTTGAAAGGTTCTAAAAATGATATAAGAGCGAAGGCTGAGATTTATAACCGCAAAAAACTGGTAGGAAAATAAATCAGATTTTATATATTTGCATTCCCCAAAAGGGAAGGGTCTTGTAGCTCAGCTGGTTAGAGCATCTGACTCATAATCAGAGGGTCCCTGGTTCGAGCCCAGGCGGGACCACCCAAGAATCAAGCGGTTAGGAAGTAAATTCTTAACCGCTTTTTTTATGCCTGTCGGTTTTTTGCAACTAGGAATGTCCGAAATCTTTGGCGCTTTACATAGTTGCATTCGTTGATGTAGTTTTCAAAATGTTCTTTGAGTGCTGTCATTCCCAAAGCATATCCCGATGGTCTTGAGCTGTGCATTGGAGCTATTTATGCGCAGCAAACAAATTGTCATGGGTAGTTCGCGTTGCCGCTACCTGTTTCATTAACCGGTTGATGACTAAACGAGCAGTTTGCCCATGATTCGGTAAAATGTATAAGTACTTCCCTAAAATATGTAAGTGCGCGGGTAAAAACGATCGGACATTTGTATCAACAAAAAAGCAAATATCATGAACGAAAAAAAATCACCGAAAATCGCCTTAATAACCGGCGGAAGCCGTGGCCTTGGCAAAGACATGGCTCTCAAAATTGCCCAAAGGGGCAATAACATAATTATTACGTACAACTCGAAAAAAGCGGAGGCGGAAGACGTAATACGTCAGCTTAAAGAGCTTGGCGTGGAAGCCGAAGCTTTACAACTCAATACAGGAAATATCAGCGGTTTGAATGCCTTTGCTGTAACCCTGTCTGAAATGTTGGGAAAGACATTTAACGCCGAGCGCATCGACTACTTAGTCAATAATGCTGGCACCAGCCTTGACGCAACCGCACTTGCGGACGTAACAGAACAGCAACTTGATAATTTATTAAGCGTCAATTTTAAGGGCGTCTTCTTCTTAACTCAAAGATTGTTACCCCTATTGAATGACGGCGGCGGCATTGTAAACATATCGTCCGGGTTAGCCCGGTTCACAGTCCCCGGAAGCGGAGCGTATGCCAGCTTGAAATCGGCAATTGAAACGTTAACAAGGTACCAGGCCAAAGAATTCGGAAGCCGAGGCATAAGATGCAACTTTGTCGCTCCTGGAGCGGTTGCAACAGATTTCTCCGGAGGCCACCTGAGAGACAATCCGCAGGTTCAGGAGTTCGTCAAATCAGTTACAGCGTTGCAAAGGATAGCTACACCTGATGATATTGGCGGAGTTGTCGCATTTCTGTGTTCGGATGATGCAAAATGGGTGACAGCTCAGCGTATAGAAGCATCTGGCGGTATGTTTTTGTAAGGAAGCTGATCTGCATTAAATAACTACAATAAAATTTATAAAATGACAAACTTAAAAAACAAAGTAGCCTTGATAACAGGCTCAGCACGGGGTCTTGGAAAGGCCATCGCAGAACGCTACGCAAGTTTAGGGGCTAACATCGTGGTTAACTACTCGAAGGATGCCTCCTCTGCCAACGAAGTTGTCTCGAATATCGAAGCCATGGGAGTCCGGGCGATAGCGATACAAGCGGACGTTAGCAAGCCAGGTGACGTAGAAAGGCTGTTCCGAGAAGCAAAAGCGGCATTCGGTAAAATTGATATCGTGGTGGCAAATGCGGGGGTAGAATTAGCGGGCGTGCCAGTGACGGATTTCAGCGAAGAACAATTTGACAGGCTGTTTTCAATCAATACCAAGGGTGCTTATTTTACCATTCAATACGCCGCAAGAAATATTGAGGACAACGGGAGGATTATAAACGTTTCCTCCACTACGGCGGCTTATCCAATAGAAGGCTTTGCAATATATGGTGGCAGCAAAACCGCGCCCAATTATTTGATAGAAGTGCTAGCGAAAGAAATCGGTGTCCGTGGTGTGACAGTGAATTCCATCGTTCCTTTTGCCGTTGAAAATGCAGGCATGTTTACCGGCGTTGATTCCTCTTCCGAGTCACTCAAATGGATTACTGAGCTGAATCCCATGAAGCGATTGGCGAAAGTGGAAGACGTGGCAAATGTGGCGGAGTTTTTTGCTTCGGATTTGTCGTCTTTCGTGAGCGGACAACATTTAATCGTGAACGGCGGGGCCA
>JAOQAO010000004.1 GCA_025963485.1 Bacteroidota bacterium
CTGACTCTTCCTCCACCATCCCCAGGTTCTCATCTTCATCATCGAGTGAAAACTCAGTGACCTTCGCAGCAGTGGCTGCTATGAGCGGCGCTTCAGTTGCCCTGTTCGTCAGCACCAGTTCGAGTTCGTCATCTTTCTCCGGCGCCTCGATATCCATAGGGAAACTCTCCTTGATATCGCTCAGGTTGTCTTTGGCAAATATATTCTCGCTCTCATCACGGTATACCGGGACAGCAGCCATAGTTGCACTCACAGCGGCGGCTTCTGCAGCCAGCGTCGCGGCATCTTTTTTAGCAAATGGCTTGAGCAGGAAATCGAAACTAAAATTGTATACCCATACAGCGAATGCCAATGCAGTGACAGCGAGTGCTGCGGCTGTACCGGTTGTCCTCAGGAGTCCCATCACCTGGCCCTGCTCTCCGGTGAGATAGTCACCAAAAGCTCCACCCCAGGTGATAGCCGAGGCCGGATGCACGAGATAATTCACAAAGCTGAATGCCGCAGAAAGCCATATCAGGCCAAAGAAAGAATACATTGATACCTTGAGCACGTTGAAGATCCTTTTCTCTGTGAGCATATTGAAACCAGTGACGAAGAACACCACGCAGAACAGATAGGATGCAAGGCCAAAGAGCTTGTCAATAAACACATGCGCCAAAACCGCGCCCAGTCTACCCAGGGTATTATTGACCTTGAGGGAATTGTCCATCAGGGCACGGGCACTGTTATTGAGCAGGTCCGACTGATCCTCGGTGACCGTGAAAAGATAAGACGTGAATGCCACCGCGAGCAGGAAAGCAAAGGTCAGCAGAGCCATGCCGGTCAGTTTGGACAGGCGCCCATCCTTCCACCATTGCAGCTTTTCCTCACCTTCAGCTTCGAAATCGGCATTCTTTGCCGGTGCCTTTTTGCGGGCAGGTTTAGCTTTTGGCTCTTCCTGAGGAGTGTCCTCCATATCTTGTTTTTTGTGCCTTTTACTTGCCGTGATAGGCTTAGAGTCTTCCATTGTACCCAAAGTTGTCAAACTCCGGTTACACCTTATTATATGCTAACGCATTTTTATGCACAAATAGTGTGGAACTGTCTAAATGGACGACGGGCCGCAGACCACAGACGACGACCAATTAAGCTGCCATATAACTGGCTTTAAAATAAAAAATCCCCTGCCGGCTAAGCACACAGGGGATACCATTGGTTTTTGGGTAATTTACTGTTTTATCATTTTCGTTGCAGAAAGTTTGTGGCCGTCGGCTGCAGTGATGGAAACCAGGTACTGACCGGCCGATAGGGCCGAAATATCGATTGCCAGATCATTGGCCCCTGCTGCTGCCATGCGGTTTTCCTGGCTTAACATCCTACCCCGCAGGTCGTAAATGCTGACCGATACATCTCCTGCGCGCGCATTGTCGAAGATGATGTGGACCGAATTGCTATTTACCGGATTGGGATATAGCGATATTATGGCTGATGCAGGAATAGCCGCTACACCCGTGCTGATCTCGTCATAGTAATTATGCTTTCTCTTGTATGATTGATACATAGATATGGAGCTATTGTAATCGTCATGAACCTCGTCTATCACCTGATCAAACTGGTTATAGATATAGGTATAGCGCTCATCATGCTGCCATTGAGAAGCAGACCAGTAATCGTTTTCCAGCAGGGTCACATTATCCCTGACGTCCCTGGCATAGTTGGTTTGAGACTTATTGACATAAGATGACGTGCCGGAATTATAGGCCTGACTAAGCTGATTGACGACATGATGAGTGCCGTTGAATGTCTGGTAGAACATGCTGTCATTATCCCATGTAGATGTGCCGGAGTTCCATAGTCTATGCTCCCGCTGAGTATTATCATCAGAGCTATTCCACGTATAGATATACTCTTTGGCATTGACCCATGCAGATGCGCCTCCATCCCATATTTGATCGATCCTGGCGACCAGGTGATTATTGGCGTCATAGCTATATCGTATTTTGGATGTAGGGTCATAGGCACTTCCATTCCATGTATTCGTAGTCTGATTGATGATCAATCCCGCAGCGTTGAAGGTGCTGGTAACATATTTGGAGTTTTGCCAGGTACCTGAGGTATATAGTTGGGTTATGGAGGCAGTATCACGGTGATTAGCGTCGGGGTAAAAGTATATCCGTCCATTATTAAGCCAGTTGGAGGTGGGGACATCCCAGTGCTGAATGAGAATAGATGTAGTATCGTCCTGAGCATTGTATCCGAAATTATATTTAAGATATCCGGAGGACACTAAACCGGTAAGGGTATCCATAAAAAAATACTCATAATCAGCCATCTTGCCGTTTGTAGCAAAATTGCTGAATATCCTGGCTCTCAGTTTCCAGGTATTCTGGCTATATGCATATACCTGGATCGTGGTATCCTGAAGCAGAGAATTGTACTGATACAAGTCTGAGTCTATATAGTACCAACTACTGCTAGGGATATTATATCTATCATCCCTGACGGCGCGCAGATGTGATACGGTCTGGGCAAAGGAAGACAGAACCATAAAAATGGCAGAACAGGTGATCAATAGCTTTTTCATAAAATGAGTTTAAGGTGATTTCGATGGGGCAAAGTTGCATGGAAGGGGTTTTAGCATTTACACTTCTTTTCTTATTTTGTGATGGAAAATTTAAAATATAGATTATATCAAGGTGAAAATAAGCCACTTATATTCACCAGCTCAGACCCGCTTATGGCAGTACCCAAGGTTTTTCAAGTTTTAAAAACAATGAATAATGAGGAGATCGAAGCGCTCGATCTGCTGGTCGCTGCACAAAAAAAAGTGTCCCTCAAAAAGCTGTTCAAACTGATCTGCAAGACTGAGCCGGCCAATATTGAGAAACTGGACAAGGAACTGGCTTATATGCAGATCTTTGGCAAAAAATATACTGCGGAGAATGACTACCTGTGGCGAAATGAGCTGCGCCTGCTCATGGAACTGGTAGAAAAGTACGGCGCTGACAAGATGATGAAAGAAGAACTGGACTCTTCTAACAATATACGGTCAAAGTACTTCCTGAAATACCTGCTGAATAAGAACCTGTACTCACTGCTCTCTGCGGAAAGCGAGCATATCAAAGAAGCCGCGATCAAACAATATGACTATCGCACAGTGGTCGACGTATGCGAGATCATAAATCCATACCTGGGCAATTTCGCCTGGAATGATCTCTCCATGCAGGAAAAGATGGCGTCAAACAGCGCTGAATACAAAGAATCTGCAGGCCGTGAATTTCTGCATACCTACCGCAAAACCCAAATAGCGATTACGGCGAGTAAATTATTCCGGTACAAGGAGAAGTTTAAAATAGAGCAGCCGGAGCCGGGCCTTGATGTATACTTCGCACAGTATGAAGATCCGTACTCCCAATATCTCTCACTGCGCCTGCTCACCATCGGTACGCCACAGACCATAAACCCTGAAAGCTACAGGGTATGCCTGGAGCATCTGATGCAATATCCCGATATCCCCAATCACACCAGGGAACAGTTCTTATTGCTCACTAATCTCGCCGGCTATTATTTTTTCAGGCATGACTATGAGGAGGCTTTTGGCTACAACAGGGAGCTAGTAAAACTCGTGAAAGTCCTCGACCCCGTGTATGGTATCGCAGCAGTGTACAACTACATGAGCAATCTGGCCCATCTCGGCCAGTACGATGAGGCACTGGCATGCGTGAAAGAGTATGAATCACTGATCAGGCAATTTCCTAATCAATCTGAGCGTTTCGACTATATGGTGGCCAGTAGCTATGCGCTCAAGGGAGACCGGGTGGCATTCAATGCATCACTGCCGAGGCAATTTGATGAGATGAGCAAAATGATGCAGTACCATTATCGCTTCCTGATAGCCCTGAGCCATTTTCTTGACAAAGAATACAACCTCGCGATCTCTGAAGTCACCAATATAGAGCGTAGTCTGCGCGGACTGAAGAGCGACAAGCTGAACTACTATGACGAGATCATCATTGCCTCGGAGCATCTCAATGAATTCTTTGACCTCTACCAGGACTACAAACTCAATGGCAATACGCCAAAGCTAAAGCGCAAAATTGAAGCACTCCAAATAAAAACCCAGGTATTTATCAGCGATCATCCGATGACTGCCGGATTGCTATTCTATAGATGGATGGTCAATGAGGTCTATCTGATGAAAGAAAGATTGACCTGATGTATTAAGCTGCCTTGACAGGTTCATTCAGGATGCTCGCGACCATTTCTTTAGACTCATCTTTGAAATCTATTTTGACCGCCTTGCCGGATGAGAGCCAATGCGCCGTTGCTATGGTATCCAGATCCTTAGCTACAGTGATACCCAACTCCTGAAGGACCCGTGCATTGCACTGCTGCTCGTATTGCTTTTTGATAGGGATACACAGCAATTTTTTACCCAGGTATAATGCCTCTGCAGTGGTCTGGAAACCACCTGCTGTGATAACACCATTACAATTGCAGATATCCTTTGTGAAGTTGGCCGTATTGAGTGGTTTCACTTCCACATTATGATATGTGAAGCCATTGTCGGCATTGGTATATACTACAAATTTCTTTTCAGCAAAGAGAGGCTGAGTGAAAAACTCAAGAAGCTGCTCCTGGGTATACGAAAGCAAATAAACCAAAGTAAAGTCGCCATGCTGCGTCCTGGCATCGCGGATCTCTGTGCGTATGATCGGGGAGAAAATGAAGTTGTCGAATTTAGTATAATGCATCGCCACCTTTTGGTCAACAGGGCAGAAGACCCGGGTAAACAATTTCGTGATGCGGTGCGAACCGCTCATCTTTGGAAATTGTTTGGATGTCGATGAAAATATATTGCCCAAGCCCACGGTATGTATGCCTCTCAGCTTTGCGCCCCATACGCTGATCGGTTCATAGTCGGAAATGATAATGTCATATTTGTGAAATGGTACTGTCAGAATACCCTTGATGACGGAGAGTATATTAGCCTTCAGAAATGATTTCAGCACATTTACTTTTCCGCCTTTACCATAGGAGAAACTAATGCCCTTAAAATGATATTTGATATCAAACGGGACATCTATTTTGGAGTTATTACCACTGACGAGTACGTCGATCTGCTCTACAGCAGGGTTTTGTTTTAGAAGATTATAAAGTTCTGTCGCTCTGCTCAGGTGCCCGTTTCCGGTGGCCTGGATCCCAAATAAAATTTTCATAATGAAATTTTGGTTTAGAAAATACAGACATGGTTTTCTGCCATATCCGGTTGGAGAGTTACGCCACTTTCGTGATCAGGTGTTTATTGATCTGCTCTTGCAGTTGTATCATAGAAGGATTCTGATCCTGTAGATCTTCATCCTGATTATTATTGAGTTCAGTGTCGTATTGAACCAATGACCATTTGCCATCATTGTATTCCAGCGATGTGAGGTTTTCTATCCAGTCACCGGAGTTGAGATAAGTGACCGTGCCTTTCGGTGAGTTAATTTCTTTCATCACCGGCTCATGTATGTGGCCACATATCACATAGTCGTATCCATTGTCGATAGCTATGGCCGCAGCGGTTTGCTCAAAGTTGCTGATAAATTTGACCGCGCCTTTGACACTATCTTTTACTTTTTTTGAAAGTGAAATGCGCTCCCTGCCCATACTATGCAGCAAATGATTAATACCGCGATTGATCAGTATAAGCAGGTCATATCCCTGGCCACCGAGCTTTGCCAGCCACTTGCTATGCTGCATACTGACATCAAATACATCTCCGTGAAAGAACCAATGTTTTTTGCCATCGATATCTATGAGCAGCTTATCTTCTATAGAGAGATTGCCCAGCTGCATGCCACTGTATTTGCGCAGCATCTCATCGTGATTGCCGGTGAGGTAGACCACTTTGGTCCCATTGGACAGCATCTTCATCACCCTCTGCAATACTTTGGTATGCGCAGGCGGGAAATATGATTTACTCAACTGCCATATGTCTATAAAGTCGCCATTGATAATAAGCAGCTCGACGTCGAGGGACTTCAGGTATTGGTTGAGCTCCTGTGCGTGGCATCCGTATGTACCGAGGTGTACATCCGATATGACGACCACTTTTACTTTGCGCTTTGCCATATTATTGGTTTTAACAAAATAAGTGCAAACGTATAAAGCGCGGGTAACGCGAGTATTAATAAATCTGTTCTGGTGAACAGACCTATCGTGCATAGTTCAGAAAACAGGATACTGGATTGTATTGGGTTTCATTTGATCAGGCATTTATGGCGCCTTTATAAATCAAACGTCCCCCGAAACGGAATATTTGCCATTTATGATTGCTTAACAATATTGCCGATCAGGTTTTAGTCCTGTATTAGTTTCTTAACAACAACAGACGGTGGAAGCATTTTGTATAATACCGGTGTAACCAGACGAGACAATAATGTGGAAGATATCAAACCACCTATAAGTACCCATGCAAGTGGCGAGTAGAGCGGATTATTTTCCAATGCCAGAGGCAACAGGCCACCAATAGCAGTCAGCGATGTCAGTACGATAGGAACAAAGCGTACCTCACCCGCCTCTCTGATTGCATTCTCCAGGTCATGGCCTTCTTCGCGCAAATGATTAGTAAAATCAACGAGGAGGATGGTGTTCTTCACTTCTATACCGACGAGTGCTATCAATCCGATCACTGCTACAAAAGAGAATGGATAACCTACGGTAAGCAGCATCAATATGGCACCGATGACACCAAGCGGTATGACAGACAATACAATAAGTGTACTCTTGAAACTCCTGAACTCCAATATCAGGACCCCAATGAAACCAAATAAAGTAATAAGCAATATGACGCCGAGGCCACCGAAACTCTCATTCCTGCTCTCGACCTCTCCTGCTACTACGTAACTATATCCTTCCCTGAATTTGAACTTCTCCAGCTTCTTTACGATCTCGCTATTGACATCGGCTACAAGGCTGCCGGACCTGACGAAAGAAGTGATGACGACATACCTGTTCTTGTCAAAGTGATTGATAGAGTTAGGCGACGTTTCAAAATTAATATCTGCTATCTCATTGAGTGGAATGGATGTACCTGTCACGCTATTGACATAAAGCCTTTTGAATACATCAAAGGATTGAACCTTATCCATTTTGGGGAGCGTCACGGTAATGTCTACGTCGTTGTTTTTCTCATCCTGAAAAGTACCCACACTCAATCCAGCTATCGCCAGGCGTATCGCTTTATTGGCCTCTGCAGTAGGAATGCCGAGCATACCAGCTTTGTCCTTATTGATATGTACACGGAGGCTTGTGCTCTGTGTAGAGAGTGGATTATTGACATATATCGTACCGGGAGTGGATTTGAAAATAGCTTCTACTTCTTTTGACAAGACACTGAGTGAGTCCAGGTTTTCGCCAAAAACGCGGATAGCGATAGGCGCCTCTATAGGCGGTCCCTGCTCAAAATCCTTCACTTCTATTTTCGCATTGGAGAAGGACTTGAACACATCGCGGAGCTCATCGATGAACTTTTGTTTCTGCAATGTCTCAGTCTCTGGGGCCAGCTGCACAAATACCTGGGCGTAGTTGTCTGATTCGCTACGCGGGATCTCATTATAGTAAACGCGGGGATTGCCTTTGCCGATATTGGTCGCAAAGGACCTGATGCCAGCATGCTTTTTGAGTTCTACCTCCACAGAATCGGCCACTCTCCTCGTCTCATAAAGATTGGTACCGATAGGTGTTTCGATATTGACCATGAACATGGGCTTCTCGGACTTGGGAAACAAACTGAATCCAATGACCGGTATCAGCGCCAGTGATCCGAGGAAAATCAGAAGTGCCACTATCAGCGTCACTACGGGCCTTTTCAACGCTCTGTCGAGAAACACAGCGTATGTGAGATGTATCGCTTTTTTGAGGCCACGGAGGAAGATATTGCCTTCTGATGTGCCGTGATCCTTGAGAAGAACGCTGGACAAGAAAGGCACTATGGTAAGCGAAACAAATAGCGAGGCAGTGATCGTAAGGATCACTGCCATAGGCAGCGAGCGGATAAACTCTCCTGAACCCTCAGGAAGGAATACCAACGGAAGGAATGCAAATATCAATATCGCAGTACAACCCAAAACGGCAAGGCCGATCTGCTTAGTAGCTTCTACTGCCGCTATATCCCGCCTGACTCCACCTCGCATGAAGCGTTCTATATTCTCGACGACCACGATACTATCATCTACGAGCAGGCCCAGGGCTACGATGAAGCCGACAATACTGAGCTGGTTTATATTGAAACCAAACAGATTGAGCAGTGATAGCCCTATAGCGAGTGAAAGAGGTATAGAAACCATGACCACTACGGATGCCCTGAATCCAAGCGGCAGCAGCGTGATCAATACAAGCAGGATCGCAATGGCGAAATCGCGTGTGAAGTGGTCAAGCCTTTGCTCCACACCTTCGTGCTGGTCAAATATTTTGACAAAGGCGATATTTTTGGGAAGC
>JAOQAO010000020.1 GCA_025963485.1 Bacteroidota bacterium
GAGCAATACTTCGACGGATATACATACCGCTATTGGGTCACTACCAAGGCGCCTGCTATTACATTGAAGTTTGCGATGGGGGTTAAAAACCTATTCAGAGGCGACTATAACTACCAGAAGCTGACAGCTCAGTACTACCACCGCTGGCAGATGCCGATCGTCGGCCATGCTAATATTACGATCAGGGCTGGCTATATATTTGGAGATGCGCCATATCCGGTGGCATACCTGCCATCGAGCAATATCGGCTTCATCAGGGATGATTATAGTTTCCAGCTGACGCGACCATTTGAGTTTGTAAGTGATAAATATTTACAGATTTGGTATGAGCATTATTTCGACGGACTGCTATTCAACCGGATACCGTACATCAAGCGCTTCCACCTGCGCGAGTTCGTGATGTGCAAGATGATGTGGGGTGGATACAGCGCACACAATGCCGCCCTGATCCTGCTGCCCCAGGGCATGAGCGCTCCCAGTAGTGTACCATACGTCGAGGTAGGCGTAGGAGTAGAAAATATATTCAAAGTGATACAGCTCAACTTCGTGTGGCGTGCCACCTACCGCGATACTCCGGGAGCGCAGAACTTTGGATTTAAGATCGGAATTAAACCCGGCTTTTAAGAGGGATCAGTCGATCAGGAATACAGGTAATCGGGAATACAAATACATTTTGCTCGCAAAAACACAAAAGCGCCAAAATGACGCTTCGCTAAGGTGAATGCAAAATACCCCCCTCGGATGGTTACAGATCAATTTCTGCCGCTTGTCAATTATCCATTATTGTCTATTCATTATTTATATATTTAGCTATCGCAAAAACAACCCATATGCAGATACGCTATCCCGTCCTGATACTGTTGACCTTTATCTCCCTTTTTACTTTTGCCCAGAAATATCCGGGCCTCGCTCCTACCCCACCGATGGGATGGAATAGCTGGAATATATTTCACTGCGATATAGATGAAGCGAAGATCAAACAAATGGCGGATGCGATGGATACCAATGGCATGAAGAATGCCGGTTACCAATATGTGGTAATCGACGACTGCTGGCAGGTATCGCGGGATAAAGACGGATATGTGATAGCCGACCCTGTCCGGTTCCCATCGGGGATCAAGGCGCTGGCTGA
Source organism: Bacteroidota bacterium (assembly GCA_025963485.1). Classification (GTDB taxonomy): domain Bacteria; phylum Bacteroidota; class Bacteroidia; order Chitinophagales; family LD1; genus UBA1941. The sequence continues at coordinate 1,133 of JAOQAO010000020.1, forward strand.
CTATATTCACTCTAAGGGATTGAAGTTTGGTATATATTCTTGTGCGGGGCTGCTGACCTGCCAGAAGAGACCCGGCGGTGCAGGATACGAAGATAAGGATGCACAGCGCTATGCGGAGTGGGGGGTGGATTATCTCAAATATGACTGGTGCAATAGTAAAGGGATGGACTCCAAAGTGCAATACAGCAGGATGCGCGATGCATTGCACAAAGCGGGAAGGCCGATCGTATTCAGCCTGTGTGAGTGGGGATCTACAAAGCCGTGGAAATGGGCGGACACAGTAGGACATCTCTGGCGCACTACCGGTGATATCAGGCCGCGATTTGAGCAACATCACGGCGTGCTGGCACTGTTTGATGCACAAAGCAAGATACGTAAGTACAATCAACCGGATGCATGGAATGATCCCGATATGCTGGAAGTGGGTAACACCGGCCTCTCCTACACAGAGTCAAAGGCACACTTCACACTGTGGTGCATGATGGCTGCTCCGCTCATGTCTGGCAATGACCTGCGCGCCATGAATCCGGACATACTCAAGACACTCACCAATAAACTCGCCATATCAGTAGATCAGGATAAACTCGGCCTGCAGTGCTTCCTATGGAAAAAACAAAAAGGGATCGAAGCGTGGGTGAAACCTCTGTCCGATGGGAACCTGGCAGTTTGTTTCCTCAACAGAGGTAATGATACGAGGTCGCTGGACTTCAATATGCAGGCTGTTCTCACGGATCCGGATTTCAAGAAAACATATACCATAGATGCCAACTATACGATCTTCGATATATGGAATAAGAGGGAGATAGGTACGACGGCAAAGAATGTCACTACGACGATAGCGGGGCATGACGTTTTGTTTGTTTTGCTGAAAAAGAAATAATACAAAACACACGCCCGCCTGAATAGACTGACTCATGTCAGTCGGGCAGGGGTGGCACGGATAATCTGGTAAATATAAACGGATAAACACGGATTATTAATTGGTATGAATAAAACGAGATTAGAAGCATTTAGCGATGGTGTGATAGCGATCATCATCACGATCATGGTACTGGAGTTCAAAGTACCTCATAGCGGGGAGTGGAGTGCACTCGTTCCGCTGATGCCTACATTCCTGAGCTATCTGTTGAGCTTTGTATATATCGGTATCTACTGGAACAATCACCACCACATGATGCATACCATGAAGCATATCACGGCATCGATCATGTGGAGCAATCTTAATTTGCTTTTTTGGCTTTCGCTGGTGCCTTTTGCCACTGCGTGGATGGGTGAGAATCATTTCGCCGCGGCGCCCGTGGCAGTGTACTCCTCCCTCCTGATCATGTCGGGTATAGCCTATGATATACTGAGGCGCTTTATCATCAGGAACCATCCGCATGACCATCAGGTACAGGAGCTACTCACCAGGCAAACCACTAAGTCGCTCATCTCGACATTGAGCTATGCCGCAGCATTTGGCTTTTCTTTTTTATATACAGGCATCTCGATCGCGCTTATCGCTTTTGTCGCTGTCATGTGGTTTATCCCCGATCAGAATATTGAGAAGAATGTCAAGGATTGATCAGCTTCCAATGCTTGCTTTGATACAAATCCCTTTTTATTGACGCTTCGCTAAAACATCGATAACAGCGGCATATCTTTTTTGAGGTTTGGGATTCCTTCAGTTTTATCTCATACATTTTTATGTTTGGAAAAACTTCAGAATGACGTTCTTAAATTATTTAAGGCGAATAGGCCGTTCGTTTCTTGGTGAGTTTTAGATCTTGCAATGTTGGGTTGATGATCTTGAGCTCGATGGCAAACTGCTGATAGTTGAGCGGCCAGGCGGTCCAGTCAAAGTCGAGCTCCCAGCAGTGCAGGCTTCTTACTACTTTGATCTGAGTGACAGTCAACTCTTTCCTGGCAAAATCGAATCCGGTGTTCACGGCTATTTTCCATTTGGCAGTGAGATTGAAGTCGCCGTTTACTTTGAGGTATTGGGTAAACAATAAAGAGTCATGCTGGGTGTATGTCTGGAATGATGTACGGAGATCGAGGCTGTATGAGGCAGTGAGGTTCCACGGCACATCGAAGTCGTAATAATCATCGGGATTGTACGAGACATAATCTGCCACCATATGTTGTGCCTTATTGAGCGGTGGCAATGCTGTAGGCTTGGCTTTACCATGGAAGGTAGCATTGACACTCAGGTTGGCACTGGTGAAACGAAGAAGTCCCTTGTGTGTGACGTCATAGTAAAACCTATTGATGGTGCGGCCATTGGTACCGAGGGCATAAGGATCCATCGTCACGGCAAAAGTGGCATTGATATTGTCCCATAGCTTCATAGAACCATTGATGACGAAAGGCTGCAACTGGAGTGAATCGAGGGCAAAGTTGTAACCGCCGCTGATATTGAAGCGGTCGAGTATGCCTATCTTCCTTTCGTGTGTGACGCTGTCTTTCTTAGAGAAGACCTTCATATCAAAATTGTTATTGAGGCTCCAGTTGAGCACGGCATATTTGCCGGACTGTGGCTGCCCATAGACTCCGTTTACAATATCAAAATGGCTGTATTGCGACACGGTTGGATCAAAGAGGTTCTTGCGCACATTGGCATAATAGCCCCAGTATGCACTACCGAAGTCGGGGTGATAGGAAACGCCTACCTGTGGTGTAAGAATATGCCTGATCGCTTTGACATACTTACCCTTGAAGTTATAAATACCTGTCACCTTGGTACTCAGATTGAGATTGGCAGCGAAATCTCGGGCAGCCTTGAACCCATATAAAGTATCTGTCTGCAGGTAGCTGGCACCGCCAGGTATGACCGTGGTAAAACCGCCCGGCAATACATTGACCTGATCTTTATTGACCCAGGATTCATTGACCGTCTGAAAGTACCAGCGCTCTGTGTAGGTCAGGTTTGGTGTGACATTGAGAAACTTGGCAATGGTGAAAGGCGCATCAATAGCCGCATTTTGATTGATACCATAGCGGAGGCTCTTGTAGAAATCAGGACGTGTGATCAGTGTATCCAGCGTGTTTATGGTATTCTTTACCTGAAACCCATAAAGGATGCCGATATTCTCATACCACTTAGGTTTGCCCGTAGATATTTTGGCTTTGAAGGGTGTGACGCGTGAGACATTGAGCCTAAACTCCGGGAGTGTCACACTGATCTGGCGGTTTTGCAAGTTCTGGCTGTGGCTGGCCGAAAGAGAAAGAGAAAGAAAAGGTGCGCGCGTAAAAGATTTCTGATAATTGATATTGGAGTAAAGTGATGTCTGGTATAGCGACTGATCTGTGACGCGATGGTCCTGATTGTATGAAGCAGTAGATACATTGACCGCTGCGCTGAAAGTATGCGTAGGGGCAGCCTTAGGATCGAGCTGGAAATTCCAGGCCACTTTGAATGCGTTCGATGATTTCTGATCCGGCAGGTCGGGGTCAGCGGGGCGTGTGCGAATATAACCGACGGCGAGGCTACCGCTGAATTTATAATTCCATTTGTAATTTATGGATGGGTTGATCTCGAATGTACCATTGGTGTATATAGTACCAATGACCTTCAGTCCGAAGTTGTCACTGGCCGCCCAATAGTAGCCACCATCACGGAGAAAGAAACCATTTTGCGCATCATTGCCATACTTCGGCACGATGATCCCTGACCTTCGGCCTTGCTTGATCGGAAATATTCCAAAAGGAATATATAGCGGAGTCGGCACATCAGCTATCCACAGATTGGCAGGGCCCGTGACCATGATCTTCCCAGGAACGAGCTTGATCTTTTTGGCTTTGAAATAAAAGTGCGGATGGTCGAGATTACATGTAGTGTATTTGGATTTGTAGCCAAACCATGATGTAGAGTCTGCGCGTTTGACCGCTTCGCTATGGAGGTAGGCATCGCCTTCGTTGGTGCTCACCTCATATACTTTACCGTGCTGATTTTTGAAATTGTAGCGCATCTTGCCAGCGCGGTATTCTTTGCCGTCATCTTTGAATATGGGCTTGCCGGATATTTCTCCGGTCGAGTCTTTAGCGCCCTGCGCCATCATCTCCATCGTGGTCCAGTCAAACTCTATAGCATCGGCATTGAGCTGTATCTTCTGGTAATGCGTTTCAGCGCCATTGTATAGATACATTTTCTTGGCACTGATATCATAAACGATGGAGTCGAGTGCCTTGTAGGTGATTTTGTCTTTGATCTCACTATTGGCCTCATTTAGGCTATCTACTTTCATAAGGCTTGATGCCTTGATGATGGTTGTATCCCTTTTGCCCGTCAGTGAATCGATGTGGATCACGAGGGAATCCTTCATCGATGCCTTGATGACTGAATCACTCCTCGCGGCGGCCACGGAGTCCGCGTGGGAAAGCACAATAGGCACACCCATTTTTGCGTTCTTTTGAGCAGACAGCCCTACGCCGAACAGGCAAAACACAGTACACAAAAACAGACACTTCCTCAGCAACTGATGGTTAATATGAATATGTATGTGAACCTGTGTTAAAATATTTGACCTATTTTGCTGATGATTTCTAAAGAACCAAAAATAAAAAAATCATAACGTGAATCGTTTAGTTTCATTATTGGTGCTGATTTGTTTAACGTCTTTTGTACATGCCGGCAATCCCAGCCAAGGCGCTGCTGTACATACACTTGTGATCGACCCCGGCCACGGCGGCATGGACCCCGGCGCTATCGGCCCCGGCGGGCACCATGAGGCAGACCTCGCACTGGCGGTATCATTGAAGTTTGGTGAAATGGTGAAGGAAGCGTTCCCCGATGTCAAGATCATATATACGCGCACGACTGATAAGTTTGTATCGCTCGCAGATCGCGCCGACATGGCAAATAAAGCAAAAGCTGACCTCTTTATCTGCATTCACCTCAACTCAGCTACCAACCATGATGCATACGGCACCAGTACCTATGTACTGGGACTGCACCGCACGGACGATAATCTGGAGATAGCCAAACGCGAGAATGCGGTCATCGACCTCGAGGCAAACAAGGATAAGAAATATGACTTTGACCCAAACTCACCGGAGGGCCATATCATCATGAGCATGAAGCAAAATGCATTTCTAGACCAGAGCATCCTCATAGCATCCAAGATCGAAGATGAGTTGGCGCAACTATCCAAGAGAAAAAGCCGGGGGGTAAAGCAGGCAGGATTCTGGGTGCTGTACAAGACCGCTATGCCATCGCTGCTAGCTGAGATAGGCTTCATATCAAATCCGACAGAAGAGCAATACCTCTCATCCGATGCAGGACAGACCAATATCGCTACATCCGTTTATAAAGCTTTCCGTGCATACAAGAATGAGATCGAAGGCCGAAAGGATACAGAAGTAGTCGCTGTCAAGGCTCCGGTGGCTGTAGCCGAAAAAAAAAAGGAAGTGCTAACCGAAGTACCGCCGCAGCCAGACCCCAAAACAGCCCAGTCAAGCCCCAACCCAGGCAAACAGCCTCAAGAAGCGGAGCCACAAAAACAACCAGACCCAAAAGCACAACAATCGCCTACCATAAAACTAAATCCTCAAGAGGTTAAGAAGGAAGAAAAGGCATGGGAACCAGATACGAGTGCCTTTGTGCCATCGTCAGTTGTGACCAAAGAAAGCACCAGCCCAACACTACATACACCAGAAAAGCCGGCTCCAACAGCTAATAAAGATAGTGATGAGATCAAGATCAGAACGGCCACTCCGGAGATAATGACCAAGAAACTGGTACCCGTGCGTACCGGCAATGAACCGTCTGCCAAAAAAGAAGAACCGAAACCTGCCGCAAAAGTGGTAAAGGAGGAAACGAAGGCTATAGCCAAAAAAGAAGAATCCAAACCAGCCAAGGTAGTGAAGGAAGAAACTAAAGTGGTCGCCAAAAAGGAAGAACCTAAACCTTCGGTAAAGGTGGTGAAAGAAGAAACCAAGGTGGTCGCTAAAAAAGAAACACCCAAACCGGTGACCAAAGAACCTGTCAAGGCAGCAGTAGATACTATCAAAAAGAAGACCACTGTAACAACAAAAACGACTGAAACCAAAACGGAGAAAACCGTGACTACAAAAGCTAGAGCTGATACCGTCAAGACCGCAGCTGCGAAAAAAGAAGCTGCACCGGTGAAGAAGGAACCAGTGGCAAAGAAAGAACCAGTAACCACCAAAGCAACACCTAAGAAGGAAACTCCAGCTCCGGCAGCAAACGCCTCTTCAGACAATATAATATTCACCGTACAGATACTGGCAGCTCACAAGCCGCCTAAGAACTATGATGACCTGGTCAATACTTTCGGCCTGATAAACAGGGAGGATATCGGTGATGGCGTGATACGGTATATGGCTGGGCAGTTCTCGCACTTCCGCGAAGCAGAGAAGACACTTGAACTGGCCAAATCAAAGGGCTTCCCTACGGCCTTTATCATCTGCTACCAGGACAATGTGCGCCTCGATGTCAAAAAGACCAGAGAGATCGGGCTGAAGCACCCTTAACGATTTCGGAATGCGGAATGCGGATTTCGGATTAATACAAGCTACAGGAATTTCTTTCTCAACTCTGGAGTCGGTATCATTCAGTTGTTCCTTCTGTCAAATGAACTGTAGCGTGATTTACAATTGGTTTATCTTCCCTCTCCAGATCGCCCGCTGTGGTCGTGTATTGTCACCTACCACAGCGAGAAATGAGTGTATTGCTTGCTATTTCTCTGCCTTGCTCCCTATGATCTGTTGAAGCGTTTCGACTGAGGCTTTCAGATGATCGATGTCGCTTTTCATGGTTTTATTTTCAGATTGCTGCCCGGCTATGGTCTGCTGCTGCTCGCGGATGATGCGGTATAGCTCCTGAGTGGCAGACACATTGAGCGTATATATGCGGTCATAATCTACCGTGCGGAAATCATCCACACGTTTGCCATACACAAAGACAGAATTGACCATGTCCTTTGTCCAGTCTTTGACAGCGAACTCACGCTCATTGATCACCGCCGCCACTGTATAGATATTGTCCTCATCAGCCTCTGACATTATCCTGACTACATCACCTTGTTTGAGTCCATGCGGCTTAGCCATCATTATGTGAAGTTCTTTAGTACTCGCGATATATTTAGCATCCGTGCTCAAAGAATAAATGGACGGGATAAAGTCAATATGCTTCTGTACTGCCTCCGGAAATACTCTCTCCACCTCTTGGGCTATAAATCCTTTTTTGTAATCCTTGCCGTTTGATACCGCATCTACATATTTGAAATCGGTGACTTGCAGCCCAGCCAGCGTAGCGAGGTCGCAGCTGCTCTCACTGTGCATGAGGTCTTTTTTGATCCGCCTGTCGGATGTTGCATCAAACTCAGAGGCCACCATCCTATTGGTAGCATAGACCGAGATGTCTATGGCACCATTTGAGTTGCCATTTCCACCTGAGGCATAGTAGTGATAGTTGCCCAGATTTTGATTGCCGCCACTGGCTATGCCATTCACCACCAGCATGGCCTGTGTAGGATTGCTGGTGCCTATGCCGACATTGCCGCCGGCCTGCATCGTCATCCTGTCAGCCCCATTGCCATAGAAGCGCAGATCGCTACTGCCACCCGGCCTGTACATGACCCAGCTCTGAGCACCTCCACTACTAAACTGAATGGCGCTCTGCTGGCCGGCCGAAGCATCTATCGTGACATAGGTATTGCTGGTGGTAGTGCCATTGCCCACGTATAGCAGCGATCCAGGAGTGACAGTACCGATACCCACATTGCCCGATGAGGCGATGACCACCTTGGGGTTGGCACCAGAGGTGATAGTATTGTCAGGGAAGAATGCGATGCTACCGTTATTGGCACCTATGCGCATCCAGTTGCTGGCGGTAGATGAGGCCAGCATCATATCGCTGCCGCTTTGCATTCCTAAGAAGCCTTTCTGTGTCGTACCGGCATCTGTATAAAAATTAACCTGATTACTATTCCATATGCCGCCTGATCCGTTTACCGTCAGTGCCTGTCCGGGACTAGTAGTACCGATGCCTACATTGCCATTATTTTTAAAAGTAACCCTGTCAGCGCCATTGCCAAATAGGCGAAGATCTGTGCTGGCTCCGGGCCTGTATATCTTCCAGCTTTGAGTGCCTCCGCTATTGAGTTGCAGCGCGGTGGCCTGTGCGGAGGCGGCATCGATAGTGATATACCTGTCTGTGGCATCTGTGCCAGTGCCTACATGCAGAGTATATGCGGGGGCTGTATTGCCTATACCTACATTGCCTGTGCTTTGAAATGTGGCCCTGTCAGCCCCACCTGCAAATAAGCGCAGATCACCACTGCCGCCGGGCCTGTATATTTTCCAACTCTGGCTACCCGCACTATTGAGCTGCAGGGCTGTAGACTGCGCCGCGGCGGCATCTATAGCTATATACCGGTCGGTCGCATCGGTCGCTGTGCCTATATGAAGGGCGTATGATGGGCTTATATTCCCTATACCTACATTCCCCGAATTTTGGAAAGTGATCCTGTCGGCCCCGCCGCCATATAGCCTTAGATCGCTACTGCTGCCGGGCCTATACATCTTCCAGCTTTGAATGCCCGCGCTGTTAAATTGCAAAGCTGTAGCCTTCGCCGCTGAAGCATCGACGGTTATATATCTGTCTGTAGTATCTGTGCTATTGCCCACATGGAGTGCATATGCGGGTGCTGTATTTCCGATACCCAGATTGCCGGCGCTGGTGAGCCTCATCCGCTCTGCTATCGGGTTCGCATCGGTCCCCGTCAATTTGGTTCCAAAGGTGAGATGAGCACTGTATAGCCCGTCATCCACTCCCGATATGCTCGCTCCCGGATATTTCACCCCGGGTGCCTGATCAGGATAGGTAGAGAAGAAAAGATTGGCCGGAGTACCTATGCCCCCGTTGAGATTTTGCAGAAATAAGCCATTGGTATTGGATGTGGTGGCGAAGGTAAGGGGCTTATCATTCTGGATGAGGGTACGTGTCGAATCCAGTGTACCGTCATGGTTATAGATATTGGCATTGACAGTCGCTCCTATATTCAGTGCGTTGGAAGATATACCGTTGACTACCGATGTGAGATAATTGCCTGAGACACTCAGGCTATTGGTATTGATGATGGGTACACTGCTGCCTGTGGTGCCATTGATGGTTGTCGACAGGTTATTGCCGATGCTGCTATTGCCCACACTCATGGATTGCATGGTCAGGCTGCCGTTAGTACTTTGCAATGTGACAGCGGTGCTAACACTACAGGTGGGACCGAATATTTCCAGCGTCCGGTTATTAAAATTAGTGACCAGGATATTAGCGCCGGAAAAAGTTACCGCTCTGGGCATTGGGCCTGTAGGCATAGAGCGGACCAGCACCGGGCTGGCGGGGTTTCTGTTATTGTAAAGTGTCATGGTGTTATTGGTTCCGGTCACGGCCATGTATGAGCCTAGTATAGCCATGCCATTATTGGTACCCGAGAATACAG
>JAOQAO010000072.1 GCA_025963485.1 Bacteroidota bacterium
GGTCTGTCGTCAGTGGTCCGTCGTCTATTTATGCTCCCTTTATCAATTGATCCAGATCGTGGAAAGCATTCTTAAAGAATGGCACTATCTGGCCGGAGTATTCTACCACCTTCGGTCCTGTATCTGAGATGTATGGATACACATGCGACGAAACCTTCTGGCTGTCCGGAAATACATTCCATTTATTGAGGAACCAGATACAAACACACAAAGCATATAATCCAATGAGGGAATAGATCACCCCGCCTATGAGTTGATTGGTGAGATTGAGCGACATCGATTTGAGTATCTGCTCCAGCCCCCAGGCTATGAGCCGCACCAACAGCACGATTAGGATAAACACGACGATGAAAGATACGACAGACATTGCCTTTGGGCTCAGGTGTATCATTCCATTCAGAAATTTCACCGCCACATAGGAAAACTTTAGCGCCACGATGATACCGATGAAAAACGCCAGCAGCGAGAACACCGAATAGATAATGCCCTTCTGATAGCCCCAGTAGAAGCCACCTCCGATGAAGATCAAAAATAGAATATCGAAAATCATGGAATATTAATTTCAAACTATTTAGCCCAACTCTTGCTCAGTAGGTTCTTCCCGCTCCTTGGGAGAGGGAAGATGCCGAAGGCAGGTGGGTGAGGCACTATACCAATAAACTCTTAACGATCTCAGATACCTTCTTATTGTCAGCTTTGCCTGCGAGTTCTTTAGAAGCCGCACCCATCACCTTGCCCATTTCCTTCTGGGTTGTGGCGCCTGTAGCCGCTATGACCTTCTGAATGATAGCTTTGATATCCTCATCGCTCATCATAGACGGCATGTATTTTTCCAGCACAGCTACTTCTTCTTTTTCCGTAGTAGCGAGATCGGCCCTTCCTTGCTTTTCAAATATCTCTATGGATTCTTTACGCTGCTTGAGCATTTTGGTCAGGATCTGGATCTCTTTTTCTTCCGATACTTCACCGGTTCCGCCTTTTTCCGTCTTAGCGAGCAGGATAGCCGCCTTGATACCCCTGAGGGCGCGCATGGCTCCCTGGTCTTTTGCCATCATTGCCGCTTTTAGGTCGCCGTTTATTTTTTCTTCGAGTGCCATAGTTGTTGATTTTAAGGCTGTAAAAGTATTAAAAAAAGATAAGCAGGGAGACTGCGCCCTGGTCAATCCTCAAAGGGTTTCAAACCCTTTGAGGATTTTGTATAGTTATAAGATCAATAAATATTGGTTGGTAAACTAATTTACTGGATTTTTGCAGCCTATGTCAGAATCACCATCCATGACCACTATAGACAAGCTCGGCGAGTTTGGCCTCATAGATCATCTCACGCGTCGCTTCAAATTAAATAACGCCTCATCCCTCAAAGGAATAGGAGACGATGCCGCAGTCATCAGCTCCGACAGCAAACGTGTGCTGGTCAGCACAGACATGCTCGTCGAGGGTGTACACTTCGACCTCATGTACACACCGCTGCGCCATTTAGGCTATAAGGCTGTCGTAGTAAACCTCTCCGATATCTATGCCATGAACGGGACCCCTCGCCAGATCACTTTCTCGATAGCTATATCGAGCCGCTTCACAGTGGAGGCGTTGGACGAGATATATGAGGGCATTCATCACGCTTGTGATATCTACGGTGTAGACCTGGTAGGTGGCGACACCACTACATCGCTTAAAGGCCTCATCATCTCGGTCACCGCGATAGGCGAGGCGGAAGATGAAAAGATCGTCTACCGCAATGGCGCCAAAGAAGGAGACCTGATCTGCGTCACGGGCGATCTGGGCGCTGCATTTCTCGGATTGCAAATATTGGAAAGAGAAAAAAGGCTTTTTCTGGAAAACCCCGAAATACAGCCTGAACTAGACGACCAGAAATACCTCGTAGGCCGTCAGCTCAAGCCTGAAGCCCGCAAAGAGATAATTGAGCATTTCGCAGAAATAGGCCTAAAGCCCACCGCTATGATGGACATCAGCGACGGACTCTCATCAGATATCCTGCATATCTGCAAGCAGTCCGGTGTAGGCTGCGAAATAAATGAACCTCGCGTACCGGTATCTGAAGACGCCTATGAGCAGGCCGTGAAGTTCAATATGGACCCGATCAATTGTGCGCTCAATGGGGGTGAGGACTACGAATTGCTTTTTACTGTAGACTCCGAAGACGAGACCAAGATCGCAGATCACCCGTTCATCTCAGTCATCGGCCAGATCACAGCACGTGAAAACGGCGCCGTCCTCCTAACCAAAGGTGGTAACAGGCACAATCTCGTCGCACAGGGCTGGAAGCACTTTTGAGGGGATTGACTTTCCAGGTTTTTTGACTCGGCAGAGTCTTTGATACTTGAGAATGAAGCTATGATTTTAAATAACCTGGAAAGTCTTCAGCAGAAGACCAACGGGAATAAATGTTAAACTCCTGAAAGGGAATCTTGTTTCATTCGTATATCCATATATGAAAATTACACTCATTGCAATCCTCATACTTTCTGTAGCCGTCACATTAAACTCATGCGGACAGCAAAGTGCCGGGAAAGATTCTACTACAGCAACTATTAAAACAAAACAAACTATGGATTTTGAAGTAAAAAAGACAGAAGAAGACTGGAAGAAGCAACTTTCATCCGAGCAATATTATGTACTGAGGGAGAAAGGCACCGAGCGCGCCTTTACAGGCAAATTCAATTTGACCAAAGACAAAGGCATCTATAAATGCGCTGCCTGCGGCAACGAATTGTTTACCTCCGACATGAAGTTCGATTCTCACTGCGGCTGGCCTAGTTTCGACAAAGAAATAAAAGGCGGTAAGATCATTACCCACACGGACACATCATTCGGCATGATCCGCACAGAGATCATATGCGCCAAGTGCGGCGGCCACCTCGGCCACATATTCGACGACGGCCCCACCGAAACCGGCAAGCGCTACTGCGTCAACTCCCTTTCACTCGAATTCGCACCAGCCGACTCTGTAGAAGAAAAAAAATAAAGATCATTTTGGATAAATCGAAAGGCGCAGAGAATATCCGCACCTTTTTTATTGCTCTCACTAAAATGTATTTAAGCCCTGAAAGGGCGACAAGTCCCTAGCGTAGGGCATCGCCCTACGTATCCACGTCGCATTGTATTCAGCCCTGAAAGGGCGCAAGCATATACCGCACGGCATCGCCCTATGCATCCGCGCCATTGTTCTAGCACAAACAAGAATGGGCGTAATTATATAGGTATTCATCGAAAAAAATGCCTTTTTTGTGACAGCTAATCACAGTTCTCTTGTCAGTCAAAATCGACATACACACGCACATCATGCCGGAGCACCTGCCCCGGTGGAGTGAGAAGTTCGGCTATGGCGGCTTCATTCGCCTCGAGCACCACAAACCCTGTTGCGCCCGGATGATGAAGGACGACGAGTTCTTCCGCGAGATTCAGTCCAACTGCTGGGACCCTGCTGTCCGGATAGATGAGTGCGATCATCACCACATCGACCTGCAGGTATTGTCCACGATACCTGTCCTTTTTAGCTATTGGGCACGGCCACAAGATGGCTACGATGTATCGCGCTTTCTCAATGATCATATCGCAGAAGTAGTAGAACGCTATCCCAATCGGTTTGCCGGGCTCGGCACGCTACCTATGCAGTCCACAGAGCTCGCAGTCAAAGAACTCGAACGCTGTCACAAACTCGGCCTTAAAGGCATCGAAATCGGCAGCAATATCAATGACATCAATCTGAACGAAACACAGTTCTTCCCCGTATATGAAACGGCCGAAAAGCTGGGCATGTCCATCTTCGTCCACCCCTGGCAGATGATGGGCTCCAAGAGCATGGACAAATACTGGCTCCCATGGCTCGTCGGTATGCCCGCAGAGACATCCCGCGCTATTTGCTCCATGATATTCGGCGGTGTCTTCGAGCGATTCAAAAATCTCAAGGTGGCTTTCGCTCATGGTGGTGGATCATTCCCATCTACTATCGGTCGTATAGAGCAGGGATACAAAGTCCGCCCCGATCTCACTGCTATAGACAATGACGTCAATCCACGCGATTATTTAGGAAAGTTCTACGTGGATTCTTTGATACACGATACCAATTTCCTTCAATTCGTCATCGACCTCCTCGGCGAGGACAAAGTAATGATCGGCAGCGATTATCCCTTCCCACTTGGCGACGATGTACCCGGCCACATTATCGAGGAGCTAAAGATATCCAACGCCCTCAAGGATAAACTCAATTACAAAAATGCACTCGAGTGGTTGGGGATGAAAGAAATGCCGAAATAAGCCCCGTTAGTCAGCTAAAAAGTCTAGTTCTCCTTTACTTATTCTCTTAGAGTATTGTTTAGAGCTATTGCCTTTATCGATAAGACCAATAACGACTTCATCAGTCCCTTTCCAGTATAATAATCGGAAATTGTTTTGTTGTGACACACATACTCCTGTAGATGCATATGATGCCGGTGATGGCTGCCAGCCGCAGCTATTGCCCGACAGCCATTGGGTTAGTCTTTTGAATTTATCAGAGTTGACAGCGATTTCAGAAGCGCCTTGAAAATTGGAAGTAAAATTTAAGGGTTTAGTATTGTCAATATAGCTAACCGCATTAATACATTGATTACAGTTCGATAGCGTCAATATCAATGCCAATAAGGAAATTGTCAGTATTGTTTTCTTTGATTTTTTCATAAGGTAATAAGTGAATTCCTAAAGTATGAAAAAGCGGTTTAAGTTTGTGTTATAGTTTCCCAAATATGCAATTCGAAAATACATTAGCCTTTGCAAAAAAGATGGACAGAGAAGATCCATTAAAAGCTTTCCGCAAAGAATTTTATATCCCCAAAGTAAAAGGCAAAGACTCCATCTATCTCTGCGGCAACTCCCTCGGCCTCCAGCCCAAAGGAGTAGAGAAGCACATTATGACCGAGATAGAGGACTGGCGCAAATACGGTGTAGAGGGACATCTCCACGCACGCAATCCCTGGCTTTATTATCACCATCTTTTCACCCAACCACTCTGCGATCTCACAGGCGCTAAAAAGGACGAGGTCGTCTGCATGAATAACCTCACTGTCAATCTCAACCTGATGATGGTGACCTTCTATAGGCCGCAAGGCAAAAAGACAAAGATCATTCTCGAAGGCAGCGCTTTCCCATCCGATTATTATGCTGTAGAGCAGCAGATCAGGTTTCATGGACTAGATCCAAAGGACAGTATAATTGAGCTGCTGCCAAAAACAGGGGAGGTGACTTTGCGCACGGAAGATATAATCGATACCCTCACAAAAAACAAAGACGAAATAGCACTCGTCATGATCGGTGCGGTCAACTATTACTCAGGCCAGTTCTTCGATATCAAAAAGATAAGCGAAAGCTGTCAGAAGCTCGGCCTTATCCTCGGTCTAGATCTCGCCCATGCCATGGGCAATGTCGAGCTCAAACTGCACGATTGGAATATAGACTTCGCTATGTGGTGCTCATACAAATACCTTAACTCCGGTCCGGGTGGCGTCAGTGGCGTCTTTATCCATAATAAATATGCGAATCGTCCCGACCTCCCCCGCTTCGCCGGCTGGTGGGGCAATGATGAGAAGACACGGTTTAAAATGGAGAAGCATTTCGTACCTAAATCCGGCGCCGAAGGCTGGCAGATGAGTAATGCCCCCGTCATGAATATGGCTGCGCACAAAGCCTCCCTCGAATTATTCCAAAAAGCGGGTATGAAAAACTTGCGTAAAAAGAGTATCCAATTAACGGGTTACTTACATTGGCTTTTATCCAGTCACCAGTCACCAGTCACCAGCCAACTAGAAATTATCACTCCCTCAAAACCATCCGAACGCGGATGCCAGATATCACTGCAGACAAAAAGCAACGGCAAAAAAATATTTGATAAACTTACCAGGGCCGGCGTGATAGCCGACTGGCGCGAACCGGATGTCATAAGAATAGCCCCCGTACCGCTGTATAATTCTTTTGAAGATGTCTGGCACTTTGCAGACATCCTCTCCTCTGCTTTGCGCAGCAAATAAGTATTGTTTGTTTGCTCAGTAGGTTCTTCCCTCTCCTGGGAGAGGGAAGATGCCGAAGGCAGATGGGTGAGGTCTCACTTCTTCACCGGTACATTGATCGCAACCTCCACATCATCTTTCACAGCCGGAGAAGCCTGGCCGAGATTGAAGTCGAGGCGGTTTATCTTCAGCGTACCCGTGAAACTCGCATTGCCATCAGCATCTGAGAAGGCAAAAGGGACTTGGGTGTCCTTTGAGATGCCTTTGATGGTCAGCGTACCATCTACTATATATCCGTTTTTACTTTTGGCGATATTATTTGACTTAAAAGCGATCAAAGGGTATTTCGCGATATCAAACCACTTCTCATTTTTCTTGAGATCATTGTCCCTCTTGTCGATGCCCGTGCGGATAGTAGACAGGTCAAAGGTGACGTCCATCTTGCTGTTTTTAGCAGTATTGGGATCAAAGACGATAGAGCCTTTGAGGCCACCGACAGATCCGTCGATGCTGCCAGCTAAGCTCTTGAGCTTAAATGTAATAGCGCTGTTGTCTGCTATCTTCCAGTTGCTTATTGCAGCAAATGACATAGCCAGGAAGGCTATCAGGATGGCGGAGATCGAAAACTGCTTGACCATAAATCGAGATTTATATGGTGAACAATAAAGGACTAAATAATGTGGTCGAGATTCGGGGGGTAGACGGCGCAAGCACAAGGTCTAAAGACTACGAGATACGTAGGGTTAACCCAAATGTAGCAAACAGAACCTATTCTGACGAATAAATTATATTAATAAAACGTGAAGTATTCGACTTTTCGGCTAATCCTTAGCCAAGTAGTTGTGTTTTAACTATATCCAGTATAGTATTGACGCGATCCGCATCGGCCGCCTCGCCATATACCCGGAGGACCGGCTCAGTACCCGACGGACGTATCATAACTACCTCTTCCTTAGCGAAATGGAACTTATACCCGTCTATATCCTCCACCCTTTCTACAGTCAGCGGGCCGAAAGATTTATAGACCCCGTTTTTGCAGTTGGCTATGATCTCCTGCTTTTTCTCTTCCTTGAGATGCAGGTCGAGCCTGTTGTATGCGAAAGGCCCTACGATCTTATATATGTCCTCTATGAGATCGTTCACCGAGAGTTCATTTGCCGAGAGGTATTCTATCAGCACCAGCCCGTCCCAGATACCATCGCGCTCCGGTATGTGGCCTTTCACAGCTATACCGCCGCTCTCTTCGCCTCCTACGAGCACATCCTCATTGATCATTTTCTCGCAGATATATTTGAAGCCGATCTTCGTCACCTCTACTTCTATACCGAAGTGCGCACATAGCTTTTTCACTTTATCCGATACGGAGAATGCGATAACCACTTTACCGCGCATCTCTTTGTACTCATGCAGTACATAGATGAGCATAAGGATGATGTGGTGTGCATCGATGAAAGTTCCCTTGCCATCAAAAACGCCTATGCGATCCGCATCACCATCCGTGCAAAGGCCGAAATCTATATGTTTGGTTTGCTTGATATAGTTTTGAAATTCCGTCAGGTTTTTTGCGATAGGCTCAGGCGCCTGGCCGTAGAAAGAAGGATTGTAATCGCAATGCATCAGATCTGCCTGCGGCAAAATACGCGGTAGGATGCTCTGGCCCGCGCCAAACATCGCATCATATCCCACGATAAAACCTGATTCATTGATCGCCTCTATGTCAAAATGCTCACTGACGTGCTCGAAGTACATATCTTCCAGCTCGACTAGTTCCACTTTACCATCTTTGACCAGTTCATCCATTGTTTTCTCGTCTATATTATACTCCTCTGGTATGAGGGCCTCTATTTGCTCTGTGAGCGTCACACTCAGCGGGCCGCCGTGCTTGCCTTTGAGTTTATATCCGTTGTATGATGGCGGATTGTGAGATGCGGTGATCACGATACCCAGCTCGCAGCCTAGTTTGCTGGCGGCCAGCGAGATCATAGGGGTGGATACGAAGTGCTGGTCAAAAAACACTTTGATACCCGCCTGCACATATACATTGATCGCAGTCTGACAAAACAAGTAGCCACCAAAACGGCAATCATACCCGATCACTATAGTAGCCTGGGGATTCGTTTTGAGCACCCAGTCAGCGGTGGCCTTGGCTACGCGGGCGACATTAGCGTTAGTATAATCAGCGGCGATGATGCCTCTCCATCCGTCCGTACCAAATTTGATCTTAGCAGCCATTTGCGATTTTTCTTTTAGAATTGTGACAAATATAAAAGAATTGAGGATTTGCAAAAGTTAAGCCAACTTAAACCTGATAAAAATCAACCGATGACCACTCTCAAGCGCACAAACTCAGATGATCCCGATTTCCGTGATCTCGTCACACTGCTGGATAAAGACCTCAGGATCCGCGATGGAGATGACCACGAATTTTATGCTCAGTTTAATAAGATCGATACCATTCGCAATGCTATCGTTGCCTATCAGCAGGGTACGCCAGTCAGTTGCGGTGCGTTCAAAGAATACGATAAGGATACTGTCGAGATAAAAAGAATGTACACCCTCCCCAGATACCGCGGTCAAGGTATAGCTGCTGAAGTATTGAAAGAGCTCGAAACATGGGCTAAGGAAAAGGGATATACTGCCTGCGTTCTCGAAACTGGCAAGAAGCAACCCGAAGCGATCAGGCTATATGAAAAATCCGGCTACGCAATCATTCCTAACTATGGTCAATATGATGGTGTCGAAAATAGCGTCTGCATGAAAAAAGAATTATTCCTCTAAAGTGTAGGGACAGGTCGCGGCCCAATGTCATTGATTTAGGCTGTGACACGATAACTATTTGCATTCAACCCATTGCAATGTATTAAGTCCCTATAGGGATTTAGGGCGAGACAGAAGCAATAACAACTAAATTTTAGATGTTGAAATCGCAACAAACGCGGCCCCTTCGGGGCTTACTGTTTGTAGATACAGAAAGTCAAAATACAAAGCTCCGTAGGAGCGGCCTGTTTTTCTTAAGTCAATGACATTGGGTCGCGACCTGTCCCTACCGCAGGATTAAATGCCTGTCCATTTACCCGCCCAATCCACAGACACTGTGAAAAGCTCTCACGCAATAATCATCGCGCCTTGATTAACTTGCGCATGTATGACACTGCTGGACAAAGACACATATCGCCATAAAGGACTTCGTAAAGAACTCGTAGCATTACTTGCCAAAAAAGGCATCACAGATCGAAAAGTGCTGGCTGCCATCGAGCGCGTACCGAGGCATCTATTCCTGGGGGATGATAATATATTTGACGTCAAAGCCTATGAGGATATAGCTTTCCCGATAGGCGAGGGGCAGACCATTTCGCAGCCGTATACAGTAGCTTATCAAAGCCAGCTGCTGGAGATACTTCCAAAGGAGCAGGTTCTCGAAATAGGCACAGGTAGTGGCTATCAAGCCGCAGTACTCGCCGAACTCGGCGCCAAAGTGTATTCCATAGAGCGTCATCGCAAGCTATACGACAAGACGCGCACCACACTCAATGAGCTAGGTTACAAAGCCGTCAAAATGTTTTTTGGAGATGGGTTCGAGGGACTGGAGACCTTTGCGCCCTTTGATAAAATCATCATCACTGCCGCAGCCCCGCATGTACCAGAGAAATTACTCAGCCAGCTCATGCTCGGCGGGCAAATGGTGCTGCCACTGGAGATAGATGGAGCGACTAAAATGGTCCGCATCACACGTCTTGAAGAAAAAGAATTCGATCAGGAAATTTTTGCAGAAGCAGCCTTTGTACCCATGCTAAAAGGAAAAGTATTTTAATTGAAGCCTCGAAATGGTTTTTGTATTCCATTTTCAAATTTTCAAATCACCGAATTCTCAAATTAACTAAGTCCGGTATTTCTTCATCACCCTATCCATCTCACGCTTGCCTTCTTTAGTTTTGATAGACTCGCGTTTATCGAAGGATTTTTTACCACGCCCTATAGCTATTTCCAGCTTGGCGAAGCCACGCTCAGATAGGAATAGCCTCAGAGGCACGACGGTCACACCTTTCTCCCGCACCTTTACGTCGATCTTTTTGAGTTCACGTTTATTGAGCAGCAATTTGCGCAGGCGCACGATATCGTGATTCATCAGGTTGCCATGAGAGTACTCAGGGATGTTCATATTCTTGACGAAAAGCTCACCCGACTTGAAATAGCAAAACGCCTCGGTGATCGAGCCTGCCCCCTCGCGGATAGACTTGATCTCAGTACCTTTCAGCACGATACCGGCCGTATAACTATCCGATAGGTTATACTCAAACGATGCGCGTTTATTCCTTATTTCTACTTTCTTCTGCATTTTTTAGATAGACGTGTGCGAGGTCGTATTATTGCACTTTAGTTGCGCTGGTCCATACCCCAGTTGAGCTTGTTTTTCAGCGAGCTAATAAAATTCATATCCGTCAGACGTACAAGGCGCACGCCAAACGAAGCTTTCTTGACTGCCAGCTCAAAGGAAGAATCTATACTCGCAAAGCGTGAATCAAGTGTACACAGGAAACTATTGCCGCGGCCTGTTACTTCAAAAGACAATACCACATCATCAGAGACAATGATCGGGCGCACATTCAGGTTATGCGGAGCGATAGGCGTGAGGACAAAATTTCCCGACGTGGGATAGATGATAGGCCCACCGCAGCTCAGTGAGTAGCCGGTAGACCCCGTAGGCGTCGATATGATCAATCCATCCGCCCAATAGTCATTCAGTAATTCTCCATTGAGATAAGTGTGTACTGTGATCATCGACGACTGGTCCTTGCGCTGCACCGTCATTTCATTGAGCGCATAAGGAAAATCCCTGAAAATAGGCTCATTACAGTGGAGTTCCAGCAGCGACCGCTTGTCTATCAGGTATTTGCCCTTGGCTACTACATCAATCGCCTGATGGATCTGGTCTTTGCCGACATTCGCCAGAAATCCCAATCTGCCGAAGTTGATACCCAATATCGGCGTCTCTGTATGCTGGATAGATGTGATCGCCTCCAGTATGGTCCCATCGCCACCCAGGCTGAATAAAACTTCAGTTTGCGTCCTCACCTCGTCAAAAGTCTTGTAGGTATCCGCGTGGATATTCAGGTTATTATCATGCAGGAGCTTTGCGTAGGCCTCGTCTACGATATATTTCAGCCCCAGCTGACGGAGCTGGGCGAGCATTTCATCGATATAGACTAAGTTCTTAGGATTGACGGTTTTACCGAATATGGCGATCATATGGTCGTAAAGTTAATAAAACCTATAAACAAGTTTTATTTGTTCAAAAAACCCCGTCATAGCTATGATTTGCGGCCTGATTTATGAAATACATTGGACAATGACGGGAAAATTGATACCTTTGCACTCCCATATCGCGGGGTGGAGCAGTTGGTAGCTCGTTGGGCTCATAACCCAAAGGTCGTAAGTTCGAGTCTTACCCCCGCAACTAGAAAAGGTTTCTGATTATTCAGGAACCTTTTTTCATTTGTAGCTTATAGCAAATGTGCAACTATGAAAAATTACAATTTAATGGGTCTGCTAATTATGGCAGCAACGTTTTTTGTCTCATGTCAAAGACACACTGCTGAAAGCTGGTATAAACGTGCACAGGTGGAGGTAAAGGCAAATTCCCTAAAAAGAGCTGTACTGGATTTGAATGATGCGATCGCCATTGATAGTGCCTATGCGGATGCTTATCTTCTCAGAGGCAAAATCAAAGTTTCACTTGGAGAAAACGACAGTGCTTGTAAGGATGCTAAAAAGGCCGCAGACTTGGGAAATAAAGAGGCAGAACTGATATATCAACAATATTGTAAGGGACTTACTGATAATGAAATTAAAAACAGAGTAAGAACTCAGGACAGTTTAGTTCTACTTTATCCCAATCGACCTGAGCCACTTTATAATATTGGCAATGTTTATTTTGATGCGAAGCAGTATAAGAAGTCGATTGAATTTTGTGATAAGGCCATTTCTATTGATCCCAAGTATGCTCCGGCGTATTACAATAAGGGAGTCTGTTTGATAAATCTGGGAGATAAAGTAACTGGCTGTGAGCTGATCAATAAAGCGGCTTCAATGGGCTATGATATGGCATTACAAATGAAACCTAAATGTGATGCCCTGATAAAAGGAATGTAAATGTCATTGCCACAACTAGAAAAAAGGTTTCTGTCAAAAGCAGGAACCTTTTTTTATTTATACTTCAAGACTACCAAGCCATTCCTTTAGCCGATCCTTCATTTCTTGATTTTTCAGCCCAAGGATCACATTGGTTTTAATGAAATCCAGCTTATTGCCCACGTCATGGCGAACCCCGTCAAATAAATGCCCATACAGATCACGCTCAGTCATAAGCCCCCTCATAGCATCCGTTAGCTGTATCTCGTCATTCACTCCCGGAGCCGTATTTTTCAGATGACGGAATATATCCGGAGTAAAAACATATCTCCCCGAGAAAACCAGATTG
Organism: Bacteroidota bacterium; assembly: GCA_025963485.1. Taxonomy (GTDB): domain Bacteria; phylum Bacteroidota; class Bacteroidia; order Chitinophagales; family LD1; genus UBA1941. The sequence continues at coordinate 12,478 of JAOQAO010000072.1, forward strand.
GAAGGGATATTATCCTTTGGCGGTTTCTCTACCAGTTGCGTGGCTTTATAAAATCGATCACCGATCTTCTCTCCGACGAAAACACCATAACGGTGTGCGATGGATAGATCGACTTTCTGCAGTGCGACCACAGAGGTTTTCGTCTTGGCATAATCCAAAGCCAGCAAGCCGGTGAGCGGCTGTGGAGACTCGATAATAGTATCTCCCAACAGAACAGCAAAAGGGTCATTCCCGATAAATGTTTCCGCACAAAGAATAGCGTCCCCCAGCCCCTTCTGCTCATGCTGGTATTCAAATTGAATATTGCACAATCCGGCGAGCTTTATTATCTCGTCCAACTCCTCCGTTTTACCTTTTCTTCTCAATAGGTCTTCCAGCACCTGATCTTTTGAGAAGTGCTCGCGGAGCACTTCCTTACCATCGGATATGATGATCAATATATCCGTGATGCCAGACTGCACAGCCTCCTCCACTACGTATTGTATGACCGGCTTGTCGACTATGACCAGCATCTCTTTAGGCTGCGCCTTAGTAGCTGGCAGCATCCGGGTGCCTATGCCCGCTGCGGGTATTACTGCTTTCTTTATGATGTTCTGCATACTCATTCCGCTATGATAGGTTTTATTATTGAGGCATTGATAGCCGACATATTTTCTTTCAGCTTTTCATACATGGCATCGTCTGTATAAGTACCGATGATGGCTCCGCCTGACCCGGTGAACTTAGCACTTGCTCCCGCGCTTCTTGCAGCTTTTATCAATTCAAGATTTCCCTCGCTGATAGCACAAATGCTTTTTCTTATGTCAAAATTCCGGTCGAGCAGATCGGCTATATTTTTATCACCGCTATTCAGCCTGCTCCATACATCATCGGTCAGCTGTTTCCATTGTTCTATAGCATCGAGCACTGAGGGATCGCCTCCGGCAAATCGCCTGGCAAGGTCATTGTGCGTCACCTCAGACCCTTCAGATAGATTATTGCGATAGGCGAGGTAGATATTAGACAGTAGCGCAGGTGCAAAAGAGACATACTCCCCATAGCCACGTTCATCCATCAGCCTTTTATCAAAGTCCATATACACAGGACAGCCATAAACCTGAGCCACTCTATCCTGCAATCCCGCCCCGAGCTTCAGTTCATTTTTTTCTACCGCGAGGATCAGGTTGGCCAGTATGGGTTTTGGTATTTCTATACCGTAAAACTCCATCATCGCTTTCACCGCCGCAGTGATGATCGCGCTCGATCCCGCCAGCCCCAGGCGGCCTGGTATAGTAGATGAATAGCTGAGAGTAAAGTTTTTGCCAGGCAGCGCGATATTGTTCTTAGCACAATATTCCGCAAGTGTTTTGATAGCTGCCTTGATCAGGCGCACGCCGCCGTAGTAGCCAAACTCACTGACCTCATCCACCAGATGTGATACATCGTCAAACACTAAATTTTCGCGTTCACAGGGAATTATCTGTAGGGTTTTGGATTCTTTCAGTTCTACCTTCGCCTCAAAATTTTTGAAAGTAAAGGCGATAGTTTTGCCAAAATAGCCATCTGAAGGATTGCCGATGAGCGCTGCGCGCGGATATGCAGTAGTCTGGATCATAAAAGAGAGGTGGCAAAATAGCGATTTCGCACCAAATAGCCCATTGTCTTTGATAAGCCCGAAAATCCGCTATTTTTGCGGCCTACATTGACATTTTATCCTGACAGAGAAAATGTTTCCCGCATTGGCCGCGTAGTACAATGGATAGTATAGAGGCCTCCGAAGCCTTTGATTCAGGTTCGATTCCTGACGCGGCTACTATATTCGCGCATTGATAATGCGTTAATTACTTCAGTGTTCTTCTAGAAAACTTGCTAGAGTCATGTAATGTTTATCAAACAGGATAAAGGGCTAATGAGCGAACATTGATGTATTTTTGCATGGGAATCATAAATGATATTTCATGTCAGAGTCTAACGAATGTGTAACAGAGTCAGAGCAGTATCTTAAATTCTTGTGCGATCAAACTTTTTTGTCGCTATGGAGTTACGCTAATGTATATAGGGATCAAAAAAACAGTAATAATCCTCAGGGAAAGGAATTGTGTGATTTATTAGTTGTGTTCGGTGATGATGTAATCATTTTTTCAGATAAGCGATGTGAATTTCCAAGAACCGGCGACTTAACAACTGATTGGAATCGTTGGCACAAGAAAACGGTATTAAAATCTGCAGATCAAGCATGGGGCGCTGAAAGATGGATAAGAAACTATCCTGATAGGTTATTTTTAGACAGAAAATGCACTACTAAGATTCCTCTGGAACTTCCCAGCCCGGATGATATGAAGATTCATATTATTTTGGTTTCACATGAAGTATCTGAAAGGTGCAGAGAAGAAATAGGCGGTAGTGGTAGTTTAATGTTAGGCTCATCAACTATGGCCACGCATATAGGCGAACAACCTTTTTTCGTAACAGATTTAAATACAACGAAAACATTCGTTCATATCCTTGACGACACCACATTAGATGTTTTAATGGGTAGCTTAACTACAGTTACGGATTTCGTAAGTTACTTAAATAAAAAGGAGAAACTGTTTAGGCTAGGCAAACCAATCCTAGTCCACGGTGAGGAAAATTTATTAGGATACTATCTTGAAAATATCAATGAAGCAGACGAACATGACTTTCCCATTCAAGAGGAGCACACAGGGTTAGAAGTGCAAGATGGGATTTGGGAGCGCTTTGAAAATCGGCCGGAAAGATTGGCACAATTGGCTGCTGATAAAATAAGCTATGTTTGGGATAAATTTATTGAAAAATTCACCTATCATTTAAAAACTAACACCCTACACTATTCCTCACATGAAAATGTATATGCTCTTGAAAAGGCGTTGAGATTTTTAAGTAGTGAAAATAGAACGCAACGGCGGGTTCTATCCACGCAATTACTAGAATTGCTGAATAAAGCTAATCCAACTAATTTAAATAAGCGGTTTGCAATTTCGGAAGATTTTGACAGGCCATCATATGTTTTTATAGTTATGGAAAAGCCCAAAAGTATGACGCAAAGCATTTACCGCTCAGTTCGAGAAAAATCTCTCCATGCTAACTGTATGGCTCTAAAATATCGATATCCAGAAGTTAGACATATTGTTGGGATTGCTATTGGAACAAATTCTGAAGAAGGAACCCCCTCTGAAGATTTGGAATATTTAGACGCGCGTGAATGGAATGACGAACTACAAAAAGAAGCGTTAGAGTTGATGAAAGTTTACCACATATCAATTGAACTTCCTGAAAAGAGGTATCTCACAGTTCGGGAATATCCGGAAGTGAAATAATTTGATGCTACATTTGATGAAAATATTTACTGGACGTTTTCTTAATTAAAATCACCAATAGATGGGCTCCGTCCCCAGATACTTCTCAATGATCGGCTGATAATATTCCTTCATATCTGCCAGCTCAAAAGATTCCTCACGCTTAGTATAGAGATCGAAGCGGTTAAATGATTTTATCCACTGCTTATACGTTTTATCTTTCTCGCATTCCAGAGCAGCGTAGCTATTGCCAGTATGCCATGGGTAGAAAGAGTGATAGCGAACATCCACCATTCCTTGCTCAGGGATTTTGTTGCCGGCATGATTCTTAAGTACCTGATACAAATATTCATCATGTCCCCATGCGAGCTCCAGGTTGTCCAATCCGCAGCCGGCTTGATAGATTCCTAACTCCGTATTATACCTTGAGTCGCTCATATCCGGATTCAAGTCATTGAACTGCGGATACACGCATGTATCAGGCATGCGGCATCCGACGACGAATACATCACCCACCAGCCCCCATTGTTCATTTTGACTGGTACCATCTTCGTCTGCACCCCACAGGTACATGACCTTGCCCATGTCATGGATCAGCGCTACCAGTTGCAGCCAGTCCGGCTC
>JAOQAO010000077.1 GCA_025963485.1 Bacteroidota bacterium
GCCTGCGCGATGACCTGCTCCAGTATTTCTTCGTCCACTTCCGCAAACCGGAATACTACCGATTCACCCACTCGGAGAATGTAGAGCTCAATACGATCTATCACCTCGTGGAGAAAATGTTTGACGGTGGCGGTGATCTGCACGAACTCTCGCAGTCAGCAGCGCGCTATCTCTACGATAAATCTATCCACCCGCAAATACGCGGCGGCGAGGTCTATGTCGCCTACCTGCGCAACTGTATCCTCGACGGCGACCTGATGGATGCGATAGGTATATTCAAGACCGAATCCAAGAACCACTTCTTCAAAGTATATAATGACGATGGCATTTTCTCTGTCGCTACTGATGTCGGTATCAGCGATGACAAACTGGACAAAGGCTGCCTGATATTCAATACCAGCAAAGCCGATGGCTACCGCATATCCATCGTAGACAATACCAACAAAGCAGAAGAAGCGCGCTATTGGAAAGATGACTTCCTCGAACTCACCGCTGCCAATGATGACTACCACAAGACGCACAACATGCTAACGCTGACCAAGAACTTTATCAAAGAGCAGATGCCCGAGGAGTTTACCGTGGAGCGCACCGCACAGATAGAGATGCTCAATAAATCTGTAGAGTTTTTCAAGAAGCACGACCAGTTCGACTTCCAGGAGTTTAGCACTGAGGTCATGCAGGAGCCTGCGGTCATGAAATCATTTGAGCGTTTCAAAAGCACCTTCGAGCAGGACACGCAGACGCGTGTGCATGACCAGTTTGACATATCAGAGACCGCCGTCAAGCGCCAGCAAAAGATATTCAAAAGCATCCTCAAGCTCGACAAGAACTTCCACGTCTATATCCACGGCGACCGTGAGCTGATCGAGAAAGGCTTCGACGAAGAAAGGGGCATGAACTACTACAAGATATACTACAGGCAGGAAAGCTAAAAAGCCGGATAGTCTGTATCTTTGTATCATGGATGACTTACTCATATTCCTTCGCACACTTACGGATTTCTCCGAGGAGAGTTGGCATATACTGTCTCAGATCGTCAAGAAAGTGGAATACCATAAAGGTGACTATCTCGTACAGGCGGATAAAGTTTGCCACTCTTTATTTTTTATCAGCCGTGGCTATTGCCGCGCATTTCATATCCAGGAGGGCGTCGAGGTCAATACGATGTTCTATTTTGAAGGAGAGATCGCCACCAATATCAATAGCTATGCCACGCAGGTCAGGTCTTCTTTTTTCATAGAGGCATGTGAGCCGATGACGGTTTATAGATTTGATAAAGAAGATGTCTTTAAGATCAGTCAGCTATCGCCCCAGATAGATATGGCCGGCAAGCGAAGCCTGGAGCGCATAGCAGCCAAACAGGAAAAACAGCTGGAGATGTTCAGGCTGCTGAGTGCGCGGAAACGCTACGATCACCTGGCCATCCATCAGCCGGAGATGCTCAACCGCGTTTCCCTCTCACAGCTCTCCTCCTACCTCGGCGTGACCCGCGAAACACTCAGCAGGATACGAAGCAAAAAACGTTCGAAATAACTTTGTGACTTTTGTCACGGTACAAACCCGGATAGTAGCCAGAGATTTGCAGCCATAAAACAATAACAATGGCTACAAATACGGCATCAACTAAAGACAAGATCATCTACTGGACATCCACCGGCATCATCGCTGCCATCATGCTCTGGAGCGCATACAATTTCAATTTCAACGATACATACCGCGCGGCATTCCACCACCTCGGACTACCGGACTGGTTCAAAATGGAATTAACCTTCGCTAAAATACTCGGCACCCTCGCGCTACTCCTGCCCTTCACACCGTACAGGCTGCGTATGTTTGCTTATTGCGGCTTCGCCATCGTGCTGCTGTCGACGCCCATTGCACACCTGTCCAGCGGCGATAGTCCTCTGATGGAGGTAGGCCATGCATTCTTCTTTGTCACACTCACTGTGTCATACATATATTATCATCGTATTGTTGGCATAAATGCATGGTCGGGGCCGACTGCTATAGTTTGAAGAAAGTAGTATGTCGATTCGGCATCTTTGTATTCAATCCGAAATCAAAATTCCGAAATCCGAAATCAATCGACGAGCATCTTCTTAAAATCATCGTACCCGCACTCAAAGTATTCATTGGGCAGGTCCTTGTTATTGGCGCAGGTTTCCGGCAGGCGGAATCGCGCTATCTCACGGCCATCGAGCGTTTGAGTTTTGGCAGTGAAGCAATAGTATAATACCGATGTTTTGTTTTCCATAGCCTCGGAGATAGCTCTCAGCAGCTTGGCCTCGTCATAGGGACCTTTGATCTCATCAGACATTTTGGATCTCGCGCTGATGACATATCCCCGCTTTTGCAGTACATTTTTTTTGAACTCTGCATACTGCACCGAATCGACCACTACAAATCTCGTAGCCGTATATGAGGCCCAGCCCACTTTAGTATCGGGATATTTATATGCCCCACCGAGGTAGTGATAGTAGAAAGCATAGTATTTCCTTCCGGCATATTTGAGGGAGGCTGTGCGCATCCAGATCAGGTTTTGCGGTGTAGCGCCATAGATCGCGGAGTCTGACATGGTCGCTGTCTGGTCCGATATGAGGTTATCATTGGCTACGAGTTTCTCGGTGCTTTTATTGGTCTTCCATCCCGAGGCATGTATGAGTGGCTCTGATCTTTTGACAAACACCGGCGCGGCTTTCTCCTGCGCATAGCACAATGTAGAGGTCAGCACAAAAAATAAAATAAGTATGGAGAGCGTTCTTTTCATGTATGGTTTTGTTTCCTCGTGAAGGTAGGACATATTCCAAATGATTGCAATGACTTCTCTCCTGATCCGGCTGTCCTATCTTCAATTCATTGATTTAGGCTAACTTAGTTTTATGAAAACCCGTTACGCACTCCTCCTCTTCATAGTCATCGCTGGTATAGCTGCCGTGGCGCAGACTCAGGGCTCTAAAAAGCAAACCTCAGCCTCGCAGGAAAGCCATGCGAGGCCTGCTGTAGCCGCAGAGTCGAATACCGAGGAAGCAAATGACGGAGTCCTGCATAGCACTGCATACGGCAAAAAATGGATGAATGAGGGATATATGTCAGAAGATTTCCGTAAGCGTATCAATAATATGTCTGCCGATGTGCCCGCGCAGCTACCATACCCTATAAACCAGCAAGGTATCTATACCACAAATAAAGATCCGCTGTGGCACAAATGGGAGGTGCAGACCTATATACCGCATGTCGGCTGGACCCGGACATCGATGAGTGATGATTATGTGTATGTCGCGCGGCTGCGGCTCAGTGCAAATTTCCATACTTTCATTTTTGCTCAAGAACAGATGGTTTTTAAAGATGAACCTCCGGTTACTTTCTTCCTCACCAATGTCGATACCAATGGATATTTCCTGTCAAGCCTGTGTATCGGGCAGCTTCGCGGCATGCAGAATTTACAGACCTCTGAAGTCTCTGCCGACGGAGTGATCCATTGCCATAAGTTTAAACAGGTATGGGAAAAAGACCCGCTGCAATACGGCTATGAAAATAACAGTGTGAAAGAACGGGTACTCATTGGAGAAAAGACATACCAGATCACCTCATCCGGCGATATCGTCCTCCGCAAGTGACCGGCGCTTCACATTCTTTAACTCCCATCCCGGCAATAATATAAAGCCTGTGGCGTATCTTTATATAAACCCAATCCGCCATGAAAAACACCTACCTGCTCAGCGCTGTATTGGCCGCGGCCATCGGATTTAGTTTCGTATGGCAGACCACACCACAACAGCAAGCCAGTAAGTCCCACACCAAACTGGAAGAACTCAGGAGTTCAGGATTTAGCCCTGCCTACCATGCTCCAAATGCAGAAAATATCAGGATACTAAAGGCGGCTACTGTTGCCAGCATGCCATACACACTCGATGTGGCAGCAATGGATAAACCCCTCCACAAAATCCGCACGATAAAAGATAAGGCTATCACCAGCCTGGTCAATGACCATATAGGCAGTTTCTCCCGCGCACCGATGTTGAATTATGAATATGTGGCCACCGTAGGCAGTAATGAAAACTTCAACACGGTCATATATCGCAGTGCTAATAGCTATGGCGATGGTATTTATCCCGCATACTACACCCTGTGTACCATATCAGACCTCGGCCAGATCATAGACGGAGAGCGCATCGCCGCACTTTATAGCCCCCTCAGCATCAGGACCGCCGTTATCAATGCCGATGGAACCGTGAGCTCTAAAGATATCAAGCAAACATGGGAGACAGATCCTCTCGTGAAAGGATACAAGGATAATAAAGTAGTAAAAAGCGAAGTGACCCGGGAGGATAACTTCAGGATAGACACCGCCGGAAAAATCATTTTCATCAAAGTATCCCCTGCAAGCGAAGCCAGGAATGGTAATTGACCATTACGGATTGGCAAACTCCATTTCAAACGTATAGGAAGCATCGGGCGTCCCATCTACCAACAGGAAGGAAATATTCTTGTATTTTTTGACCTTCACCAGGTCCCGGGCATTGTCCATAGTTATATTGTGCAGTATGGGATTTGATCCATCAGGATCGGATGTGATGACTGCCAGTTTGTAGTCCTGGTCACCTTCTTTCATGATGACGCGCAGGGCTGTTCTCATGCCTGTATTGAGCTGTATCTCTCCTCTGTCGAGGTCTTCACGGGATTGGTATGCCTGTCCTTTGTTGAGAATAAATATGATCGGCTTTTTCATCAGATGCTTTTGACATAACTATGCCAAAAAGCGTACCATCCATCAGATTGGGGAAAAATGCCCGGTTATGCAGATTCCCTGATCTCAAAGCCCACCTTCTTCATCTCATTCCAGAATCCGGGGTAAGATTTGGCCACTACCTCTGAGTCCTCGATAGTGATAGGCCCGAGTAACGCCAGCGGCGCAAATGCCATCGCCATGCGGTGGTCATTATATGTTTTGATCGTCTGGTGTGACATCACGAATGTCCCTTCAAACGTGAAGGTCTCCGGCTCCGACTCCACGAGTCTGACGCCAAACTTCTCCAGCTCATTTTGCAGCGCAGCGATACGGTCGGTCTCCTTGATGCGCAGACTCGCCATACCTGTGAATTTCGCTTTGATATTCCTAGCCGCGCAGATCACGATGATGGTCTGTGCGAGGTCAGGCTGATTGGTAAAATCAAAAGTACAGCAGTTCTCTGTAACCTGAGAACGCGAAAGCAATATCCCCGGGCCTGATGTCATTGTTTCGACCCCCAGGTTTGCCGCCCAGTCTGCCATGCGCTTATCACCCTGCGCAGCGCCGAGTGTAAGCCCGCGCAGGTGTATATCCGATATATCCGCCAGCGCCGCCATGGCATACCAATAGCTCGCCGCCGACCAGTCCATAGACGAGATCAGGGTCACCGGTGCGAACCTCTGATGGGCGATGCGGATGCTTTCACTACCCTCTATATAGGAGATGCCTGATTTCAGCAGGACATCAAGTGTGAGATGGATATAGGGCTGCGATACGAGTTGTGTGGTAAAGTTTATCTTCAGTCCGTGCGGTAGCATCGGCGCGATCATCAGCAGGGCGGTAACATACTGGCTGCTGATATTGCCTGCTACATGTACTTCCTTTTTGGTGGCAGACAGGTCTACCGGGATTATTTCCAGCGGCGGGAAACCCTCTTTACCCTTATACTCTATCCGGAATCCGATCTCGCGCAGTGCATCTACCAGGATACCGATCGGACGCTCATGCATCCTCTCCGAGCCTGATATGATCTTGTATTTACCCTTGACGCAGAAATACGCCGTCAGGAAACGCATAGCCGTACCGGCATCACCTACGTTGATGTTCAGCTCATTCGACGCCAGTCCCTCCATGAGTAGCTTGGTATCGACAGAGTCGGAGAGGTTCTCCACTTGCAGTTCGCCCCCGGAGAGGGCCTGCAGGATCAGTAGCCGGTTGCTCTCGCTCTTCGAACTGGGTAGTTTGATCTCGCCCCGTATTTTTTTCTTTGGGTGACTGATGGTCAGATTCATCCTCTATAGATTGACTTATTTGTTTTCACATACCATTATTGTACCAAATGCAGGCGTCCCTCATAGTTTCTATATCGACATCGACATCTATCCGATAGCTACCTATGTCCGTTAGCAGTACGAGCTTCCTCTCCTGCCCTGCATTCTTTTTATCCTGCGCTGTCAGGCTGATGACCGCATCTATATCTGCCTGCGGCAAAGGCTTTAAATTAAAATTTGTTTTCAGCACTGTGAGTATCTCCTGTGCTTTATCAGACGTCAGTAGCTCCAACTTATTTGAAATGATCGTCTCTACCGCCATGCCTATCGCTACTGCCTCACCGTGTAGCATTGGTGTGGCGCTATCCAGATAATGACTCTCCAATGCATGCCCGATAGTATGGCCGAAATTGAGCGCTTTGCGTATGTTTTTTTCGAGTGGGTCTGCATCGACAAACTGCGATTTGATACGTATAGCTTTTGCGATAAGCGGTCGGTCAGGTAGGAGTACTCCCTTTTTCGACACTTCATCGAAAGCATCGGCGTCAGCTATCAGATAATGCTTGATCACCTCTGCCATGCCCGAGCGGATCTGCCTTTCCTCCAGCGTGCCGAAAAACACCGGGTACATCAGCACTTCTACCGCTTCGCGGAAAACGCCCACCTGGTTTTTGTATCCGTCAAAGTCAATGCCCGTCTTGCCTCCTACTGATGCATCGACCATCGCCAGCAGCGTCGTCGGTATATGCACGAAGTCAATGCCCCGCTTGTAGCACGACGCCGCAAAGCCCCCCATATCGCAGATCACACCGCCGCCGAGATTGATGATGAGCGCATTCCTATCAGCCATTTGCTTCGTGAGCAGTGACCATATCATCGTGCATGATTCGAGGTTTTTATGCTGCTCGCCACTTTTGACAGAGATGATATATCCCTTCTCAAATGCGCCGCTGATCAGCGGCAGGCAATGCTTCTCTGTATTTTCATCACAGATGATGAAGACAGCGTTGTGCCTCTGCACGATCTCTTTGATCTTTGCACTCAGCGGTTCTATCGTATCAAAAAATGTGACGTTCGACATTCTTATTGTCCTTCTAACTACGAGATTGCGCTTTCCACTTTTGCCCTCCTAAATCCTCCCTGATAGGGAGGACTTTAATACAAATGCATTAAAACTATTTAGCTCTTTGATCAATAAACCTTCCAATCATTTCGACTATCAAAGATGTATTATTTAAAACATCCTTATCGGTAAATCTCAAGATCGAAATTGCAAATTCTGCCATATCAGCATCTCGGAAAACATCAAATTCTCTCTGTTCCCGCGTCAAGTGATATCCTCCATCTACCTCAACAATCAATTTCAACTGATGACTATAGAAATCAGGTATGAATTTACCAATGGGATGTTGCCGCCGGAAACCATAGCTTTTAAAAGGAACTTTTCTGAGGATATCCCACATTATCTTTTCTGTCGGCGTCGGATTTTTCCTCATTTTCTCAGCAAAAAGAAAGAGCTTTGTGTTTGCCCCATAATGCATCGGTAAAACTGCCATCCAATAACTGATTTTTATTTCTTTAAACACAAATATAATCTGAGCAGTGCTCAAAGCCTACTTTTTAGGTAAGGACTATTCTATTTTAGATTAATTCATATTTGTATTGAGAATTATGCAATGTATTAAAGCCTCCTATCAGGAGGTTTGGAGGCGACGCAGAATCACAAACAACGCCTTTGCATATATTGAATTGTCCTTGCCATTATCAATCCTCATCAAAAACTATGCAATGTATTAAAGCTCCCTTCAGGGAGTTTGAGGGCGAGCCAGCAGCTATAAAAACAAAATCCCAGATGTTGGAATCCACCCTTTCATTTAATAAAAACCGTCTTAATATTCACAAACTCCCTCAGCCCAAACTCCGACAACTCACGTCCATAGCCGCTTCTCTTGACCCCGCCAAATGGCAGTTTGCTATCCGACTTTACGATGTCATTGATAAATACATTTCCGCTTTGAAATTCCGGTGCGAGTTTCTCAGCAGCTTCCGTATCCTTTGTCCAGATAGAGGCGCCCAGTCCGTATTGCGATTGATTTGCCAGGTTCATTGCTTCTTCCACGGAGTTTGCCCTGACGAGTGACCAGACCGGACCAAACACCTCCTCCTCGAATGCCCTCATACCCGGTCTTACATCTTCCAAAACCACCGGCGGTACGAAGTGTGTGTTATCCGTTTTTATAGCTTCATGATAATGTGCTTTGGCTCCTTGCGTTACTGTATCACTTACCTGTTTGCGCACTTTATCAGCGAGATCGAGACGCGCAAGCGGGCCTATCTGGATAGCCTCCTCCATTGGGTTGCCGACTTTTAGTGCCATCACCTGCTCCACGAGTTTTTTTGCGAAAGCATCATATGCACTACCGACTGCGATGAAGCGCTTTGCGGCATTGCAGGATTGGCCGGAGTTGATCGAGCGTGACTTGACGGCGCCAGCCACAGCCATATCTATATCGGCATCCTCCAGGATGATAAAAGCATCATTGCCCCCGAGTTCGATGACGCTTTTTTTAATGTGCCTGCCCGCCTGCGCGGCGATAATAGACCCAGTGCCATCGCTGCCGGTGAAGCTTACCCCCTGTACATCCGGATGCGCTATCAGCGCGGCCGCATCTTCATTGGTCAGATAGTATTTGGTGAAAACCCCATCCATGATACCTGCTTCTGCGAAAGCTTTCTCGATTGCTTCCGCACACATCGATACAGATGGGGCATGTTTGAGTATCGTCACATTGCCCGCCATGAGCGCAGGCACGGCAAAACGGAAGACCTGCCAGAAGGGAAAATTCCACGGCATGACCGAAAAAATGATGCCCAGCGGCTCAAAGGAGATATAGCTTTTGGAGGCTGCGGTCTTCACAGGTTCCTGCCGGAGCATGTCCGCAGCTCCTGCGGTATAATACTCAAATGCGGTCAGCACTTTTGCTATTTCGTACAGGGATTCTTTGTATGGTTTGCCCATCTCGAGGGTGATGATACGGGCGTATTCTTCTTTGTTCTTTTCGAGGACCCGGGCGAGGTTTTTGAGCTGCGTGCCACGCTCGTCTACGCGCAGCAGCCGCCATAGGTCAAAGGCAGTCCTGGAGCGGGTCAGATCGGGGAAGGTGTCGAGGGGAAAGTCACGGATCAGTTTGCCCGTATATGGATCGATACTTTGATACTGCATAAGGCAAAAGTATTGAATTGCGCTATGATTAAAGCCACTATTTTATTGCCTTAAAAATCATGTTGGGACAAATAACAATATAATTTCAATCAAATTCAGTCAACATTAAATTAACAATGCAACTAAACCGGTGCATTTGTGGTCAATTAATAGTTCCGAATTGTCTGACTTATTTGTTAGATTTGGACGTAACCCTTTTTCACTGCATCAATCACACTACGTAAGATGAAGAAATTTCTACTTCTACTCTCGATCATATTATGTTATTCCTCCTTTTCCAAGCTCTATGCCAGTCACGTGATGGGCGCAGATCTTGAGTTTCAATGTATCGGGCCCAATCAATACCGCGTGACGCTCACCGGCTACCGGGACTGCCAGGGTATCGATATGTCCGGGCCGCAGACCATCAGCGTGACCTCAGCGACCTGCGGAGTGACTACCTCCCTCACACTGCAGCAGGTAGGCCCACCGGTAGATATCACGCCAGTGTGCCTTTCTATAGGCTCCTCTTGCCATGGCGGATCGGGGATCGGTATTGAGAAATACACATTCCAGGGTACGCTGAACCTCCCTGCGGGCTGCGGTGCAGACTGGATCCTGAGCTGGAATCTATGCTGCCGCAACGCCGCCATTACCACACTGAGCAATCCCAGCGGTGAAAATCTCTATATCGAAGCACATCTCAATAATACCCTGCCCAGCTGTGACAACTCCCCCACTTTTACAAACGACCCGGTAGGTGTTTATTGCAATAACTTCCCTCAGTACTTCAATCACGGCGCCGTAGATGCAGATGGTGACTCACTCTACTTCTACATGACCAACTCGCTCGGCGGGCCGGGCCAGTCAGTAGCATACAATAGTCCGCGCAACGGCACTAATCCTATGGCTACATCTAGCGGCACAGTGATCAATTCCCAGACAGGACAATTGACCTTCACCCCCAATCAAACACAGATCGCTGTTATGAAAGTGGGTTGTGATGAGTTCAGGAATGGGGTACTCATAGGCCATATCGAGCGCGATATGCAGGTGATCATCACAAACTGTAACAACAGCCCTCCTACCGCAGGAGGTATCAA
>JAOQAO010000101.1 GCA_025963485.1 Bacteroidota bacterium
TTGTATAAATTGCAGAGTGCAAAGATACTAATAATTATTTTAAAGTTTACAAAACGCTACACTCTGTTTAATATTGTGAACAGTCCATATGCAAATAATAAAGACCATAAAAGAAATTAACAATCAGGTTGTTGTGCTAAAAAAGGAGGGTAAAAATATAGGCTTCGCCCCGACTATGGGGGCCCTCCATGCAGGCCATATCACCCTGATCCGCCAGTCCAGAAAGGAAAATGACGTAACGGTTTGTTCCATTTTTGTCAACCCGACACAGTTTAACGATCCGAAGGATTTTGATAAATATCCGATCACATTGGAGAAGGATATGCAACAACTCGTGGCCGCCAAATGCGACATACTTTTCCTGCCGTCTGTGGCGGAAATGTATCCTAAAGGTTATGGGAATAAAGAAAAGCTGGATTTTGGCTTTCTGAACAACACGCTGGAAGGTGAATTTCGCCCGGGGCATTTCGACGGGATGGCGCAAATAGTGGAAAAACTGCTATTGGCAGTGGAACCTACCCGCCTCTATATGGGCCAGAAAGACTACCAGCAGGCGATGATCTGTACGGAGCTGATCAAAAAGCGGAAAATGAAAACCAAACTCGTGCTCTGCCCGATCAAGCGCGAAAAGGACGGCCTGGCGATGAGCTCAAGGAATGTGAGGCTGGACAAGCGCTCCCGGGCTAAGGCAGTGGAGATCGTAAAGGTACTGCGCGGAGTCAAGAGGGTGGTAGGACAACAGACCACGGACCACGGACCACGTGCAACAGCCAGTCGACGGTCAACGGTCGACGGTCAACGAATCGCAGATATAGAACAAAAGGCTTTTAAGAAACTATCGTCATTTCCGGAGTTTAAGGTGGAGTATGTGGCGATCAGGAATGCAAAGACGCTGAGATCTGTAAAGGTCATCGACGGCAAGACGCCATTAGTAGCACTCGTGGCGGCATGGATAGGCGGGGTGAGGCTGATAGATAATATGCTTTTGTAAGAGTCGATCGGGAATGCGGGAATACAGGAAATCCGGGAATACAAAGTTGAAAATGAAAACAATAAAAATGAAAACGCATCTGCTGGCATTGATCAGCCTAATGATGAGCATGACCGCTTATAGCCAGGTGATAACCTTCAAAGCGAAAGTGGTCAGCATAGACGGCACCGAGTGCCTGAAGATCAAAGACTCCGATCCAAACAATGTGTCCTTCACAGACATGGAGGGTCATGAGGTCATCTTCCTGAAATATATACATAATAGCAGGTACGGTAGTCTCTACAATAGAGTCATATTTATGGACCTGAAAAAATCGCTTACAACCAAGTCATATATCTTCACTCAAAAGCTGCTCATCAAAAAACTGATCAATGACGGTGTGATCAAAGACTGCAAACTGGTGCCGGGTGCGGTGGAGAGCTTCATCATGAAATATGATGAGAATATAGAGCAGTAGGAAGGGGGAAATTAAGAGGAGTAATTACGGCTTCCACTCAAAGGTGGCATCCATGGTGGTCACGTCTTTCATCAAGCCTCCCGCTATTTTCACTTTGAAGCGCCAGCTATTTTCGCTGCCGGCTATCTTGACGAAACTGCTGGGAAGGGCCCAGACTTTTAATGGCTTCGTACTGGCGGGATCCCCCGCGTTTGCCTTCTGCAGGAAACAGATCGTCAAAATATGATTAGGAAGGTCTATGATAGTGGCCGGTTCATATTTACTAAGATCGATTGTACCTTCGGGAGTGACCAGTCGGGCATCGGAAACGCCGGGTTCTGCATCCAGAGTTTTGAAGGTCAGCTGGACTTTGCTGTTTATTGATTTGGCTGTTACCGTACCGTCATTGCCCAACGCCATAGCACAGGAAATGGAGATGGCCGTGACCATGATCAGGCTGAGAATACATTTTTTGAAATCCATGAGTTTCTTCAATTTGCTTTACGTAGCTAATATAGCCACTGCAAAATTCACTCCCTCAACTCCTCTATGCGATGATATACAGTATCTGAGTGCGTATCAAAGATAATGTAGTGTCTAAAAGGCATTTTCGTACAGGTATATATATCGTAGCTTTTCAATTGTTCGAATCGCCAGAAGAAATCTGTGTTCATGCCCTTCTCAGATGGCACGATCACTTTGTATAATTCCTCTTTTGTGGCAGGCAGGCAAGTATCACTTAGGTCCTGATCCTTTGTCTTTACAGATATCTTATTGATACCCGATAAAACACGGCTTCTCTCTCCCGTATATACACAATACTCAACATAGAATGGGAAATTATCGATCTGCACCCCTCTCACTTCTCTGATAGTGGGATCATTTTGAAAATCCATCACAATATTTTTAATGGAGAAAGAATCGGTGCTGACAGGAACATCCCGCATATGACGCATTGCTCCTATATGTCTCACTGCGGAAACCATTTTATTTTTCAACCTGTGACATCCGGAAACCAGGAGTATCAGAACAAAACCAAAAATAATGATCCTGAGATTCATAGAAACCTCGCCCTATTTAATATCCGAATACCTCCTCCAGGCTTAACTCCTTCACGGTACCCAGAGTTTCGAGAACCTTGAAGTCTACATTTTCTTTTTTGCCGATGACCATGTATGTAAATGGCTTGCCTTTGATGTGCTTTTCGAAAAAGGCATTGAGGTCGGCCATCGAGATCGTTGGTATTTTGGCATACATATCCTTACGGATATCGTAGTTGAGGCCGCGCTTTTTTGCCCGGTCGTAAGC
>JAOQAO010000173.1 GCA_025963485.1 Bacteroidota bacterium
TACCGCGTAAGTAACGGAGGCGGCAATGGATCAAATAAACAATACGTGATGGTGACCTGCCGGAAGATCAAAAGATAGGGTGCTGCCTGCATTAAGGAAACTCACTATTCGTGTATATGATATTTGGGTATCTTCATAAAAAAAGAAAATATGTCCGACTACGTACCCCAGAAACCCAAAACCCTCGCAGAACTGCGTAAGCTGGTCAAACCACTTCGCAATGTAGCAAAAGAGCGCAAACAAAACCTGTCGAAGCTCGACAAACTCGCCACCTGGATCACAAACCATGTGGGCACGATGGGTTTCTTCCTGATCATATTTGCATGGACCGTGATATGGCTGGGGTGGAATATGTTTGCCCCCAAGAGTTTGAGGTTTGATCCCTATCCGGGATTTGTATTGTGGTTATTCCTGTCAAATATGATCCAGATATTTCTCATGCCCCTCATCATGATCGGCCAGAATCTGCAAAGCCAGCACAGCGATGCGCGGGCGGAAGCTGACTTCGATGTCAATACCCGCTCCGAAACTGAAATAGAGACTATCCTCCTCCATCTCGAAAATCAGAATCAGCTCATTATGGAAATTCTAAAGCGTTTAGATAAAAAGGGGGAAGAAAAGTAATTTTTGTCTGGTAGACCTTAGTCTGTATTTATCGACTATCAATATTTTATATAGCCCCGCTCTTCAGAGCGGGGAAAAGAATCAAAAATGTATTGGCTTTAGCCTAAATGTATTACCGTCGTTCCGTGGTCTCGTCGTCCTCTCACGAATCCACCAACCCGCGCCCTTGCTTATTCACGAGCCCTTTCTCCATCAGCTGGAGCTTGGTCTTGTCGAGCACTCCGTTGACGAAGTCTTTGCTTTTAGGGGTACTGTATATTTTGGAGATATCTATGTATTCGTTGATGGATACTTTGATAGGCACAGTAGGGAAGTATTTCAGCTCGCAGACGGCCATCTTCATCAGGATGAGATCGATGGCAGCGATACGGTCCATCTCCCAGTTCTTGAGGTTGGGCTCGATATCGGCGGTGAGTTCTTCGTTATGTTTGTAGCACTTCTTCAGCAGGTCTATACCAAACTTCTTTTCCTCCTCCCACTGGTATACACCGGCCATAAAGGCATTCTCATCTTCTTCATTGAAGCCCTCCACGTATTTCTGCATGACGTGATTGAGCAGCTGCTGGTCATCGTCATAGTTGATGAAGTTATCCTCCAGCTGTGCTTCAAACTCTTTATTCTTTGCCAGTATCTTTTTTACGATCAGGCCTACTACTTCCTGGTCTTGCTCCAGGGTAGGAGCGGTGTTGGCTATGTAGTTCTTATACGTGTATTTGTCATGCAGCATATTAAACATGGCCTTGGTCACCTCCACGTCGATATAGTTGTGGATCTTATACTGCTTGAGGTGATCGTTGTAGGATTTGTTGTTTTGGAGATAGACGACGATCCTGTTTGCTGCGATCAGCGTACTGGCCAGCTCGTCTTCTTCCGTCTTGATATATTTCGCCATCCGCCGGGCTTTATCTACCAGCGAATATTGGCATATCTCTACCAGATAGGAGAGATTGGTCAAATAGAGCGCGACAGAGCGGTCTATATTTTTGTCCAGGTCGCTTTCCAGCGTAGCCAGTGTGACATCAGGGTTTATCTCCAGGCTATACAGGGCCTGCATGACTTTCGTCCTTAAACTTCTTCTACCGAGCATTTTTTACTTCTACTTAAATCAATGAACGCAATTATTTCTTAGCCGCATTTATCCTATCCATCGCTATACGGATAGCTGCCTCCTGAGTTGGCACTTTATCCTCCTTAGCTCTGGCAAATATCTGCAATGTTTTGTTGTAAATATCATCTATATACTTCCGGGTCTCATTTTCTGTCAGGTTCTGCACCTCGCGGTAGCAATTGATCACGCCTCCGGCATTGATGAGGAAGTCAGGCGCATAAATGATCCCTTTATCCATCAGCATATGACCGTGTACATTTTCATCGGCCAGCTGGTTATTGGCAGCGCCGGCTATTACCGCGCATTTGAGGCGGCCGATAGTGTCAGTATTCACCGTAGCACCCAGTGCACATGGAGAATATATATCCACATCGAGGTCATATATTTCATCTGTGCCTACCACCTGTGCGCCTGAGGCATCTGCTACTTTTTTGAGGTTTTCCTTATTAATATCAGTGATGTACACTTTCGCCCCTGCTTTGGTCAGGTGCTCCACCAGGTATCCGCCCACATGGCCGATGCCTTGCACCGCCACTTTCTTTCCTGACAGGTCATCTGTGCCAAAGGCTTCTTTAGCGCTAGCTTTCAAACCCAGGAAAACTCCATAAGCTGTAAACGGTGAAGGATCGCCGGTGCCACCTGCTTCTATAGGCTTGCCGGCTACATGCA
This sequence comes from Bacteroidota bacterium, assembly GCA_025963485.1. GTDB lineage: Bacteria > Bacteroidota > Bacteroidia > Chitinophagales > LD1 > UBA1941. The sequence goes on from JAOQAO010000173.1 coordinate 2,402, forward strand.
GCGTTTTCTGCATGATATAGGATATCTCCTGTGTAGACGTGCCGACATCTTCTGCGGTGATGTATTTGCCGCCCAATGTATCTACTGTTTCTCCAAATTTCTTCCAGTATTTCTCTGTCCGCTGTTCCTTATTGTCGCTGATGATGACCGCCTTGCCGCCACCGAGGTTGATACCGCTGATCGCCGATTTGAAGGTCATGCCGCGCGATAGCCTCAGTACATCCCATACTGCGTCAGCTTCATTTTTATAGTTCCAGATACGGCAGCCTCCGAGGGAGGGGCCCAATGTCGTGTCGTGTATGCCTATGAAGCCTTTCAGGCCGGTTTCCTTATCGTTGAAGAACAGCAGGTTTTCATGTTCCATCTGTCCCATCAGGCCGAGTACATTAGATTCAGCCTTTATTTCCGCAGTGGTGATACTCATCAGATGATATTTGTCGTGTCAAAAAACGCGGTCAAACCTACATGAAAAAATTCGATTGGGCAAAGTCTTTTGCGGTATACTAATTAACTGCTGTTTAATAGGCTTTTGTATACTTCGTAAATGAAACGATATATTTGACGCCGTCATGAAAAGCCTACTTTCTCTCAGCAAATACTTTGCCATGCACAGATGGCGCGTCCTCTCAGGCTTCCTGTTTATTCTGCTGGCCAATTTATTTAAAACCTATAACCCCACCGTAGTCCGCAATGCGGTCAATAACGTATCCGAAAGCTTATGTAATGTCGGTTCTGCCGTAAACGGCAAAGACTACCTCCTCGGCCAGCTGGCTATCACGCTCCTGATCTTCCTTGGCACTTATATTGCCGTTGCCCTTTTGGAGGGGCTGTTTACCTTCCTCATGCGCCAGACCATCATCGTCGTTTCGCGCCTCATGGAGTATGATATCAAGAACGATATGTATAATCATTATCAGCAGCTGGACCTTGCTTTCTACAGGAAGAACAATACCGGCGACCTGATGAACCGCATTACGGAAGATGTATCGCGCGTGCGTATGTTTATCGGTCCGTCACTTATGTATTCAGCCAACCTTGTTTGCATGTTTGTGCTGTGCACCGCCGCCATGATCCATGTCAACTGGAAACTGGCACTCTTTGTCCTTATCCCTATGCCATTCCTGTCACTGCTGATCTATATGCTCAATAATCGCATAAACAAAGGCAGCGAAGAGCTACAGGCCAAACTCTCCGATATCACTACCAATGCGCAGGAATCTTATTCAGGCATCCGGGTGATACAGGCCTATGTCCAGGAGAAGGCCATGCTGGGATTCTTTGGCAAGGAAAGCGACGAGTACAAGCGCCTCTCGATGAACCTGGCCAAAATTGAATCGGTCTATTTCCCCCTGATCACACTGCTGGTGGGAATGAGTATATCCATCATAGTATATGTCGGCGGTATATATGTAGGTGATGGCAAGATCACCCTCGGCAATATCGCCGAATTCATCATGTACCTCAATATGCTGACCTTTCCTGTGAGTGCTTTAGGCTGGGCGGTTTCGCTCACTCAGCGTGCAGCTGTATCTATGGAGCGCATAGATCATTTCATGGATGTCAGGCCGACAGTGCTCAATGAGCAGGGGATAACCCAGGACCTCAAGGGGAGTATAGAGTTTCGGAACGTGGATTTCATTTATCCCGATACAGGTATCCACGCGTTGAAAAATGTTTCTTTCCGCATACCTCAGGGACAACGCTGGGCCATCGTCGGCAGGACGGGCTCGGGTAAAACCACCCTCGCCGACCTCACCGTCAGGATGTATGACGCTACCAAAGGCGAAGTGCTGATAGATGGTATCAATATCCGGGACTGGAATACGGGCCACCTCCGCCACCAGATGGGCCTCGTACCTCAGGATGTCTTCCTTTTTTCAGAAACGATCAAAGACAATATCAACTTCGGAGCGGTTTCATCCACACTCGAGCGGGCCGTCAGATATGCAGAGCATGCTTCTATCCATGAGGAGATCAAGCAGTTCCCGCAGGGGTACGATACTGTAGTAGGAGAGCGGGGCGTGACTCTTTCCGGAGGCCAGAAGCAGCGTATATCTATAGCCCGGGCATTGGCCAAGGATCCTTCTATTCTCATCCTCGACGACTGCCTCTCCGCTGTCGATGCGCATACCGAGAGGCGCATAGAAGGCAATCTGGACAAAGTCCTGGCTGGAAAGACAAGTATGATCATCACCCACCGTATTTTCTCACTCATGCGCTTTGACCGGATACTGGTCATAGACCAGGGTGCAATAGCGGAGTCAGGCACACACGACGAACTCCTGGCCCTCCGGGGTATATATGCCGAGCTGTACGAAAGGCAGGCTGCAACCGAAACCGCCACAGAAGCGTCTTAAAAGGTCGGCACCGGCAGCCGGTGAATGCACTCAGGAACAATATGTATATCAGGCCAATATGCGGGAAAGATTTAATACCCGAAATTAGGTGTAATTAAAAACATTCGTATAAATTTGTCAAAGTGCGGATAATTGTAAATTAAACTAACAGGCAGCGTGGAAAATAACGGAGGCAAGTACAGTGGGTTTTTTAGCAAGAAATTGCGTGCAGGAAAGAGAAGGACTTACTTCTTTGATGTCAGGAGTACCAAGCAAGGTGACTTCTTCCTGACCATCACCGAGAGTAAAAAGAAATTTGACAGCGACGGCTATGAGAGTCACAAAATATTCCTTTATAAAGAAGACTTTAAGAAGTTCATAGAGGCACTCAATGAGACACTGGACCATGTCAAAACCGAATTGATGCCCGACTATGACTATGATGCTGAACGTACACCGCGCTCGGATGACCAGGGCGATGACCACTCGCACGGAGACCGCCCTCAGCGTCCACCCCGTAACGAGCGCAATAGCCGCCCCGAACGCACTGCGGATAATAACGATCATACCCGCCGCCGTAATATAGATGACTATCCGGACCTCGATCAAACCGAAAATGTAGAAAATCCCGACCAAACTGACCTCAAACCTGATCCCAATGTCGCTACCCCAAACACAGACTACAAATCTTCATCCGGCATAGCTGACGATGAGGAGATCAAGTGGGGTTAATAGCAGATACGTTTTATGGATACCCTCTCACGTCCCACACACTGCCCCCGGTGCCATATAGGTTTTGAATGCAAGGTAGGCGATATCCAAAGCTGCGAATGCAATTCAATTTCATTGGACGATAAAGAGCGCGCTTATATTTCCCTGCGATTTAAAGATTGTCTCTGCGCTAAATGTATGGCCGAAATGAAGAAGGAATATCTTTCAGAGTGCGAGGGGCAGTGATCATTACTTCTCCAGTATCTTCTTCTTCTGCGCTTCAAATTCTTCCTTCGTGATAATACCCTGATCCAGAAGTTTCTTCCATTTCATCAATTCGTCAGCACCCGACAGCGGGGTCACCGTGATCGG
>JAOQAO010000187.1 GCA_025963485.1 Bacteroidota bacterium
TCTTAGGCCTGATGAGCAGAAACAGTGAAAAGATCAACGCGCTCAACTCTCTCATCGAGCAATACCCTAAGTCGGTATATGTGGACCAGGCAGTATTCGAGAAGGGTGAAACCTATACGGAAATGGACAATAATAGTGCTGCAGTGGCTGCATACAAGGAAGTGATCTCGCGCTACCCAAATAGCACACTGGCACCAAAGGCTTATTTAAAAACAGCCCTTGCACTATACAATGGCAATAAAAAGGAGGATGCACTTGACTTTTACAAGACAGTCATCAGCAAATACCCGGAGAGCAGCCAGTCCAAAAGAGCCATCGCCGCGATCAAAGACCTCAGTATAGAATTGGGTAAACCGGAGGAATATTCTCCGTATGCCTCATCGGAGCCTGAGCGTGATTCACTCACCTACCAGGCTGCAGAGAATGCCTATGTCAATAATGATTGTATCAAGGCTGTAACCTTATTCCAGGCTTATTACAGCCGTTTCCCTAAAGGGATATTTTTCAATGAAGCGCATAACTACCGTGCGGAATGCCTGCTGAGGAATAAGGACTATCCGGATGCCTTTGGCGACTATCAGGCCATCATCGGCAATAAATACGCCAAGTACTATGAGCATGCCCTGCTCAACGCATCAGGTATAGCACTCTATGAAATGAAGGATACAGCGCAGGCGTACGCACTATATGTGAAGCTTTTTGAAGCAAGTACGACTACAGCCAACACCTATACGGCCATACTGGGTGTCATGAAAACAGCTTATAAACTGCAGAAATACACAGAGGCAGCGGCCTATGCAGACAGGGTGCTCGACAATGCCAACAGCAAAGAAGGCGATATCAATGAAGCACTCTACATCAAGGCCCAATGCGCGCATCTCATGAAACAAGACGATATCGCCTATATAAACTATAACAGGCTATCTATGGCGACAGTAAGCGAACGTGCTGCCGAGGCTAAGTATATGGTAGCTCTGCTCCTCTACAACAAACAGGAATACAAGGCATCTCTCGATACTTGTTTCAGATTGAAGAACCGCTTTGCCAGCTATGACTACTGGGTGGTGAAAGGTTTTATCCTGATAGCGGATGACTATCTGGCCATGAATAATTCTTTCCAGGCTAAGGCTACGCTGGAGAGCATCATCGGAAATTATAAAGGTGACCGTGCACTCATCAATGAGGCGCAGGCAAAGCTGGATAAACTGCAAAACGACGAGCTAAAAAAATCAAAGATACAGACAGTGGCCCCGAGCGATTCGATCATCATGGAGCAGGAACCGCCAACTAATAAATAACGCAACGTGAAAAGCAAGCATCAACATAACAGGTCAATGAGGTATATCGGATATGCCTTTATATCTGCATGCTTTATGGCAGGAAGCTTTGGCGCCTATGCTCAAACAGGAACCAATGACCAGGTCATCATTACGCGTGAATATGAAGCGAAGGTAAAGGACGCCGACAAGGTGAGCCTCAGTCCGAACATACCAGAGGAGGAAGATCATACACCTAAGCTATCTTATAAAGTACCTGAGCGGGATTTCAAGGACATTCCTTTCGAGCCTAATCCACTGAAGCCGCTGGGCATGAGCACGGATAAACTTGAAAGATTCAACTCCTCTTATATTAAACTGGGATTTGGCAGCCAGCTGACGCCGCTCGCGGAGCTGATGTATAATGACAATAAGTCAAAAAAGATCAAATACGGTTTCTTCTACGATCACCTGTCGCAATATGGATTCCATATCAAAAATCAGAAGTTTAGCGATGATAAGGCCGGCGCCTATGTGAAGTACGATCCGGGCAAAGTAGAGCTAAGTGCCGGTTTCCAGTTTCACAATCTTCGGACGCACTTCTACGGCTCCCCTGATACGGTATATGACGGCAAAGCGATACGCCAGAACCTCCGCGACTATGACCTGAATATCGGCCTCAAAAACAGCCAGAAGAATAAGATCGGCATCGACTATGCGGCAGCGCTTCGTGGTAACTATATGCAGGAAACCTATGGAAAGGGTTATGAATATTTTGTAAATGGCAAAGTAGGCGCTGCATATACCTTCCTGAAGTACCACTCTGCATTTGCAGGATTCCAGGCAGATATTTCTAACTACACATCGGGCAGGCAAAGCCTGACGCGCAATCTTTTCCTGACCAATATCGGTTATGGCTTCAATAATGATGACTGGAAAGCCAGGGCGGCTCTGACCATCGCTGCTGATAATGGCAAGGTCTATGCCCTGCCCGATCTCTATATCGAGAAAAGGCTTTATCAGCATAAGCTACTTGTTTACGCAGGCTGGGAAATACGTTTCCAGAAAAACTCATTCAAGACCCTGTCTGAGAGAAACAACTTTGTCAACTCGGATATAGAGCTCAAGAATACACGTATCAGTGATTTCTACGGCGGGCTCAAAGGCACGGTCGAAGGTTTCTCCTATAATATACGTATGGCCTACAGAAACATAAGCAATATGGGCCTGTACTATAGTGACTATTTCGATAACAAGCGATTCTATGTTTCCTACGATCCATCGGTAAGTGATTTTAATGGTTTGCTAGAATTGGGGTATAACCATAAAGACGACCTGCGTATCCTGGCTTCACTGGATATCAACTCCTATTCGCTCTCTAATAATACAAAAGCCTGGTATGAGCCGCTCGTGAAAGCCAGCATCAAAGCGAGCTATATCATAGAGAAAAAGATCGTAGTCGGAGTCGATCTATATGCCTTCTCCAATTATTATGGATTCCTCGCTCCGGATAATATCCGCAATATACATGGCACCGTCGATGCTAATCTCAACCTTGAATATATTTTCAATAAGAGGCTTTCTTTCTTTGGCAAGCTGAATAACATAGCGCACCAGCGCTACCAGATGTGGGCCAACTATCCGGTCTACGGCATCAACGGCCTCGTGGGGGCTAAGTTTAGCTTCTGATCCGGGCAAAAGACACCTGAGCAATACCCGGTTCTAAAAAACTTATCCCCACCCCATGTTAACAGGATGTGGATAGCGGTGAGCAACTTCCAAAACAGCTCTTCTTTAAAACAAGTATCATTGCGCTCATTGCAAAGGCATTATTGCGTAATTGTTATGCTATCCATATGGCGGCTAACTCAATGGTTTACAAGGTATAAATGGATATTTCGGTTTACATACAGGATCTGCTCTGGGAATATGAATGCGTCATTATACCCGGTTTCGGAGGCATATTGGCCAGCTACCGGAGTGCAGAAATGGTGTTAGCAGAGCATACATTATATCCACCATCGAAGGCTTTAGCCTTCAATGAATACCTCACCAACAACGATGGCCTGCTGATCAATCATATCTGCCAAAAGGCGGGAATGGACTACGCACAGGCAGCTGAAGAGGTAGAGAACTGGGTGCAAAAAACCCGGAAACTACTCTCTAATAACGAAGAGATATACCTGCCGTCTATCGGGCGATTTTATAAGGATGTTGAACGTAATCTGCAGTTCACTGCCGATACTAAGGCAAACTATCTATACTCGGCATACGGCCTGAGAAAAGTGGTAGCGTCACCAGTACTGAAGGATAAATCTGATGCGACCATAGAGGTCATAGAGAAGCACCGTCCGTCATATGCGCTTGAGAGCCAAAGTAGGAATAACCCGTGGGCAATGGCTGCAGTCATCCTACTCTTCCTGACTATCGGGAGCCTCGTCAGCATGATGTACCAGGGAGTGAATATCAAGCCACTCGACCTGAATACTTCCAGTGTATTGAGCTTCATGGAGCGAGTGGACAAGCGCCCGGATGCTATACCGGAACCCAAAGTGAGCCTCAACAGGGAAATACCTGCGCTCGTAGCCAATAACGAGCAGCCTGTCATAATAAAGGCGGAAACGACTGTAGATTCTACGACCGACCATACTTCGCCTCCTGTCAGAGTACAAATGGAAACTACCAGTACAGGTGTGTCAAGCGCCACCGGCAAAAAGTATTATGTGATCATTGGTTCATTCCACGAACCGAGGAATTTGCATAATGCGGAAGCTTTCCTGAGAGAGCACCATCCATCTGATGCACCTTTTGAAGATACCACACCGGATTGGGTACGGATCGGTTTCTATGCCGGTGATACTTATCGGGAAGCGTTCCAGAAACTCCAGGAAGCCCGCCATGACGATCAGGCATACTGGTTGCTGGTACGCCAATAAAATCTCATCTTGCCTATGAAAATAACAGGCATGAAGCATTTCCTTTTTGTTCTCGCGAGCATCCTTTCCATTCACCTGACCGCTCAGGACCAGGCGTTTCGTCATCCCGACGGACAGTTTTTCTCCATCAATGGTGCGAAGCTATGGATAGAACAGAAGGGCACAGGAGAACCGTTGATACTGATCTCCGGGGGACCGGGCGGCTCGCATCTGGGCATGCATTCATTTGATACGCTGGCGGACGCCTGTAAGCTGATATATTTTGACGCCTATGGCCGGGGCAGATCAGACCAGGCTAGAGACCCGAAAGAATATACTCTGGCTCGGGACATAGAGGATATAGAGGGCATCCGCATAGCGCTGAAACTGGATAAACTCTCTATCCTCGGGCACTCATATGGTGGCCTCGTAGCTCAGGGCTACGCACTCAAATATCCGGAGCACGTCAGCAAACTCATACTCGTTTCTACGTTTCACAGCTTTGTGATGTGGCAGGAAAACGATGACAATACCAATCGGGAAATACAAGAGAACTATCCCGAAGTATGGGATACACTTATGATACTGCGCGATCAGGGGATCATATCGTCGGACCCCATCCATCAGGCTATTTACTCGAGAGTACCGTATGGATTCCTATATGCCTACAATCCTGACTATTTCCGCAAGGGGCTGGATCCGGGCTATCCCAATAAGTTTAACCCTACTGTATATTACCAGATGGTGGGTAAGGATGGTGACTTCATAGTAGGCAGCGATATTGCTACTTTTGATTTCCGGAAAGAATTAAAGAACCTGACTATGCCCGTACTGATACTGGCGGGCAGATATGATCGTGTCGCCGTGCCCAAACTGCAGGTACAATACAAGAGGTTTTGCCCACAGGCTAATTTTGTGATGTTCGAGCGTTCCGGCCATAATCCGCAGAAGGAAGAACCGGCAAAATTTCATGATATAGTGAAAGAATTTATCAGCAAATAAAATGACACCAATGACCCGTCTCTCTGTCAATATAAATAAGATAGCCCTGCTGCGAAATGCGCGTGGCAGCAATATTCCTGACCTCGTGCAATTCGCACGGGACTGCGAGTCCTTTGGTGCACAAGGCATCACGGTGCATCCACGACCTGATGAGCGACACATACGGAGGAGTGATGTTTACGAACTGAAAAAATCGGTCACTACCGAATTTAATATTGAAGGGTATCCTTCGGAGGAATTTGTCAAAATGGTACTTGAAGTCAAACCAGAGCAGTGCACACTCGTACCAGACGAGCCCGGACAGCTCACCTCGGATCACGGATGGGATACAATAAAACATGCAGGAATGCTGACAGAAATTATAGCTAGTTTGAAGCAGGCAGGCATCAGGGTCTCCCTGTTTATAGATCCGGTCAATGTATTGATAGATGGAGCCCTGAAAGCCGGCGCGGACAGGATAGAGTTTTATACGGGGCCTTTCGCCCATGATTTCTACAAAGACAAAAATGCAGCCGTAAAGGATTTTGCTATTGCCGCAGAATATTGCAACAAAATAGGGATCGGCATCAACGCGGGCCATGACCTGAATCTGGACAATCTTAAATTCTTTAAACAACATATACCGGGCCTGATGGAAGTATCTATCGGCCATGCGCTGGTGCGGGATTGCCTGTATTATGGACTGGAGAATACGCTGCAACTATACAGGCGGCAACTGGAGTAGCAAATCCCCCGGCCTGCGGCCGCCCCCTTTTCAAGGAGGATTTTATCCCAACAGGTTTATTGGTTCTGGATATTGCATTTAGTAGATGCTATTGCCCTTCCTTTGAAAGGGGACAGGTGAAATCGGCTTTTGCTAAAAATAAATTTGGAAATATAAAAATGCTCTGTACATTTGTATTTAGATATTTGTCTAAATATACAATCATCTTACAATTATGAACTCATTATTCAAAGCGCTGAATGACCAGACCAGGCGGGACATACTGGAGCTCCTTAAAAAAAAGGATATGACGGCGGGAGAAATAGCTGATGAGTTCAGCTTCTCCAAGCCGACCATCTCCCACCACCTGGACCTGCTGAGGCAGGCAGGCCTGGTGGAAAGTGTGAAGCAGGGCCAGTATATATACTACTCGCTCAATACAACGGTGATGGATGAGATCGTCACATGGTTCATTCAGTTCTCAGACAAGAAAAATTCAAAAACAAAAAAATAAACGTCATGGAAAATTTTAATTATAGAAGGGAGATTCCCTTGTGGTTACTGCTGATAGCACCTATTATATACATCATCATCGCCTGGAGCAGTCTTCCGGAAAGGGTGCCTATCCATTTTGATATAAACGGCCACGCCAATAACTGGGGAAGCAAAGAAGCGATATTCCTGATGCCCGGAGCCGGTGTTTTCACATACCTTCTGCTCCTATTCCTGCCGCAGATCGATCCCAAGAAAATGAGTGTGGAATTTTTCAACTCCAACTTTTATAAGATAAGGGTAGCAGTAACGATCTTCCTCTCCGTCATCAGCATCCTGATCACTTATATCACTCTCACACATGACACAGGCGGTCTGGCAGTGAGGTTTATACCCATATCCGGGCTTCTACTCATATCAGTGATCGGTAACTTCCTGATCAATGTCAAGCCGAATTGGTTCATAGGTGTGCGCACTCCATGGACCCTGAGCAGCGATCATGTCTGGAAGCAAACCCACCTGGTACTGGGCAGGATATGGTTCTATGGCGGATTTGCAGGTATCATACTGGCCCTGATAGTTGGTATCAAATGGCTGGCGGTGGTGATGTTAGCCTTTGCGATAATATCTACTGTGGTCGCGGTGGTATACTCCTACCTGCTATACAGGAATGAACAGAAGAACAATGGCGTAGAGAGCTAGATGAGATTTTTTATATTCACCCTATGAACGCGGCGGGGATAAAGGATGACATAACGATAGGGCAAGCACTTGCAGATTTTTTCCAGCAAAATGACCTTGGCGAGAATGGCGGAGCCGATGCCAGGTGGGTCAAACTCAAATTGGGCAGGTTTTATATACCATTCCCCAATACTCCGGGTCGTAAGGAGGCTGTGAAATACCACGATATACACCATATAGTGGCAGGGTATCCTACTACCTGGAGCGGTGAGGCTGCGATAGGCGCATGGGAGATCTCCACAGGATGCGGAGACTACAGGGCTGCCTGGATATTTGACCTCGGCGTATTCGCGCTTGGGCTTTTTATTTTCCCCCGCACCATTTTTCGAGCATTCATAAGAGGGCGGAGGTCTTTAAATTTCTTTCACCATACGTATCCGTATGAGCAGATATTGGAGATGAAAATATCAGACGCCCGTGTCAAACTCAATCTGCACAAAGCTGACCATAAAGACCCGGATGCCCCGGAGGTAATAGAATTTGTACTGTGGTGGCTGATAGCCTATATCGTGTCGATGGTAGTATTTGTGGCGCCGGTGGCTATTCCGATCATAATTTTAGTGGGTTAGAGCTATCCTGATCCCCTTGGTTTCCTTATCCTCATATTGGGATCATTTCCAATAGGGACCTCGTCTTCACCTGACTCCTTTGGTATGGGTTCATTTAACCCTTTGGGATTATCGCCATATTCATTAGCATACGGTTGACCATCTTTAAATAACAGGACTAAAAAATAACCGGGGATCAGCTGAAACCAGCCGCTGTCGTCCAGATCGTGACATCGCTTCGCACCTTGTGCCCCCAAAATCAGTAAAAAGGGGATCCTTAAAATATAGCTCAACAGCCTTCCATCGCCCTTCTTCTCCGGCTCCATGGCAAACATGATGATCAGCGTGATCCCTATGTATAAAACAAAGCTTATGACATACTCAAATCTCCGGATGCGGCCTTCAAACGAAAATACATTCCGAAACATAGCTTCGCATTAAGAGAATAACTGAATACAGGTGGCCCTATCAATAATGATGACTGTTCAACAAAGATCCTAGCGATATCATGGATCCTACAGCTATCAGGTAGATGAGTATGATGACCAGGTATATAGAGCTCAAAGAAACGCCTACGATAGCACAAATCCTCCCTGCCTTGAGATTCTGATAACCGGTATAAAGATCCGGACTTTCCAGATACAACTTCTTAGGACCGCTGGATATGGCAAGGGCGATAATGCCAAGCAGCAGGCCTATAAATCCATAGCAGAAGCAAAATACAATGGATAATATCCCAAGTACCAGCGTAGCGGTAGAATTAGGGAGTTCGGTTTTTCTTTCGTAGGGATTTGGAGTCATAAATGTTTGATTATATAGCTTGTAAAAATAAGGGCTGCGTTAAAAATAAAAATATATTGCAATATAATATGTCCGTAAGCAAATTTAAACTTCACATGCAATATCAATATTATAAACATCAAAAGCATGGGAATAGTGGCGGGATAAACCCGGATACTATCATATACCTGTCCCTGCAGTAGTAATAATACCGAACGCTGCAGGCCGCAGCCCGGACACTCGAACCCCAAATAGGCCTTGGTAGGACAAGTAAACATATTCTTGCCCAGAAAGGCCAGTATATCGCTGTAGTAACTCATTTACCTGTTAACTATTCCCCGGGATGATAAATACGCTCTGCATGTTTATAGGCCCATTCCTTGCTAAGGCTTTCCTCCTTGGTCTGCTGGTTTACATACATATGCATCTGGTCAGTGAAATGCTTCGCACCCGGCGTATTGCTGCTGCCATAGCATGCTATGGATCGCAACACGGGCAAGCCGCCACCTTTGGGCCAGCGGGAGAGCAGGATATAGGACTCGCCATTGTGCACGGCGATCTTTCCTTTGGCAAAGGGGCTTCCGTATTTCGCATTCCACATATCGGGGCCACCTGATGTAGGGAGATCGACCGTATCCCGCACATGGCGCTGATAGTCGCCCAGCAGCACCGTGAGCTTGCCATAGTCAGCGAGCATCTCCGCCTTTGCCCGCTTGATACCGTCAGCAAAGAATTCAACTTTTGCCTTATTGTCATGCTCAAAATGATGATCCATGGAATCATTTATCCTGAAATAACACCCATACAGGAAGTGATAAAGCAAGGTGGCATTGGTGTCGGTGATGGCCCCTTCGCGTTTGACAGACCAATCTTTCAGCACCTTGATAGCATCTGCGATATCCGGGTAGTCTTTCTCATTCATGTGAAATATCTCTTCCACCTCAAAATGCTTGAATGGAGCGGTGACCTGCTGCGGGTAGTGCGTGTCATATTTTATTTTGAGGAAATCATCCCAGGTCAGTTTACGGCCTTTCATCTGATCCATCATTTCATACATGCGAAGGCTACGGTTGGTCTCATTCAATTCAAAGCCCACATTTTTCTGGATGGCTAGTTTGGGAGGGTTCTCATTCTTCGCAGTCATGCTATAAGAAGTGTTATTGGTCTCAAATACAAATCCGCATTTAGGATTGAGGACGTGGGGCAATGAGTCATGGGGTAGATATTTGGTCCACAGTGTTTTCATCGTATTGCCGGGAACGGTAGACTTCCAGTCGTATCCATCCGCGCGGATAGGCATGGCACCATTGCTGACGCAATATATCGTGTCATTTTTATCTGCATAAGTGATATACTGATTGACGATGCCCTGCATATTGAGCACATTGCGAAACTCATGATAGTTCTTTGCCTTATTCATGAGGAACCATTGCTCGACGGACTTGATGGTCATATTGGCCGCCAGGCGTATCGAAAACCATCCCTTTTTGTTTTTGTAGGTAGCGCCGTACATGCTCCACCATCTTTTCTTGCCTATCGTCAGCACAAACTTGTGCTTGTCCCGGTGCTTGGCGAGATTGACAGTCAGTTTTGCGGTCTTTGTTTCCAGTTTGTAGGACTGGCCGTCTACGAGATAGTGATTCTTTTTATGCGGGTCCTGCTCCAGCTGATAGATGTCTATCGCGTCGAAATAATTAGTCGTATGCGCCCATCCCAGGTTTTCATTCACTCCGTGAAAGATGGAAACAGCGCCATGGAAAGTTGCGCCCAGTGCATTCCATCCTTCTTCACTGTGCACATGCGCCTCATACCAGCTCATGGGCCCTTCGAGCGGCTGGTGAGCGTTGACATCGAGATAGACCCCGCCGTCAGCAGTGATATTTGAGTTCATGGCGAGGGCATTGGAGCCGCGAGCATCCTTATTGTAATTCAAAGCAGGGACAGAACCGCCAACTACATTTTTGATCGCTCCATCTACGCCTACCATCAGCGCCATAGACAGCATGTATCCTGCTATAAAATCCTGCGGCTTGACAGGCAGCAGGTGTTTGGATACGATACGGTCGGGGTGCTTACGGGCAAAATCATTGCCTGCAGCGGCGGCGGCATCGAGCAGTTTGCGGAACTCCGGAGACAGGTCTTTGTCATACCTGTCATTGATAATATCCGGTACACCAAGAAGCTGGACAGCATAATCTATTTTTGCCCCTTCTATCCCCATCATCAGTCCCAGCTTGCCACGGGCGAGCATGAGGCCCCACTGCACGGTAGTGAAATCATCCTCGCAGGCTGCATATACCAATCCATAAGCTGCATCGGCATCTGTCTTGCCAAAAATGTGTGGAACCCCGAAACTATCCCGGACGATCTCGACATGATAATTAGGATTGACTTGTGCGTGGCTACTAACCGCGAAAACAGCAAAAAGCAGAAGGGAACAAAGTTTTCTCATATAGGGCCAAATTTGATATTTTAAATTCAAACAACGGGTGATAAATCTGCCTTTTCGGGGAAATGGCTGATTATGTCAGTGAGATGGTTGGCATCGGACTGAAATGAAACTTTGGATGTCTTTAAAACTCCAAGCGAATCTGCCATGTCTACATATTTATCCAGATAGTCCGGCTGATGTCTGTGTGTTCCTAAGCCTACCATATCAAATTGGTCGGTTTCTTTAGTTCTATCTACTCCTAAAAAAGCCAAGGTGTCATTTATATCTATAATGCTTCTATCGAGATTTTCCTGTCCCCTAAAAATATTGGCGTATTGATCCCCTCTGCCACCAAAATAGTCAGTCTGAATAATGGCATAAGTGGGATCCTCCTGCCCGGATATCTTTTTCATCAATACAGCCAACACCAACTCCGAAGGAAAGATCAGGCTATCAACACTAATGTCTAAAGCACCCTTTACTCCTTCACGGGCCTGCCAGTAAGCCGAAAAATAATGATCTATATGAAAAAGAGAGTCAAATCAAAACCTACTGATATCCCTAAAAGGTCATAGTCATTGGCTATCTCCTTATTATAAGGACCTTTAAAAAGGATGGCAGTGATAGAATGAGCCATAAAACGATTTTGACCTAAGCCTTGAGTTTAATGACTACCTTTTTGAGGAAGGTCGACTCAGCATCGAGAAATGCTCCGGGTGCGTGTACGTCCTCCGGCAGCAGCAGGCAAAACATATTTTCACGTACCGCTATCCAGTCACCCTCACCCTGATAGAGGGAATAGTCCTTCTCTACATTGTACGACTGGCTTTCCTTCATACGGCTGATATGCGAATAGGCAATACGCTCGCCACCAGTCACGCTGTAATGTATGTCGCAATAGACCTTGTGCGCTTCCCAGCCGCAATCTACAGCAGGCTTGGTATCATAACTGTTCACGATGGCGTAGACGTCCTCACCTTGTATATCATAGCGGCCATTCTCCATGGTCGCGAGTTCATTTTTATACTTTTCGAGCCAGAGGAGACCTTTGGCCACATAGGGACTGATACTATAATATTTTACTGAGTTGCGCAGGTGGTCTATGAGCATAATTTGAAGTTGAGCGCGACGAATATAATTAAATCGCGTTAGCCTATCATACCGATATGCGTGTGTTTGAACGCATCGAAGTATTTCAACCCATAACCGAGCATGCGATCCATCGATGAATGGCCGTATAATACCAGGCCGGCCATAGTCATATACGGTAGGCCCAGGTACCAGCCGACGCCCAATACGGCCAGGGCTATAAGTTTGTGGTGAAGCAGATTGTAGGTCACGGCACCGGTTGATGTATTGACCAGATAGCCGAGCATACCGAGATCCGGCAGTAAGAAAATACCGATCCATGCCCACCAGCTAAACTGAACGGGTAAATAATAAAGGGCTACTACTACGGCTATAAACTGAGCCAGTTCTTCGAGTTTGATGATCTTGTTCATTGTGTTATGTTTTATAACACAAAAGTAGGTCGGCCGTATGGGCATTCTCTTTACATAGGATAAGAAAAACGGGAAGGTGACTCCTAAATCCCCGAAGGGGACTTAATACATTTGGCTTTACTTTTCTGAGAGCCTTTTGCGGATACGGCTGAGGCTGACGGGGGTGATGCCGAGGTAGTTGGCTATATGCTGTTGTGGGATGCGCTCGATGATCTTTTTCTTATTGCTGCTTAGTAGCTGTGTGTATCGCTCCTCTGGGCTCTGTGTGAGCAGGCCTACCATGCGCTCCTCGAGGCCAATGGCGAGGTACTCTGTGAGAACCCGACCGAATCGCTCCCAGGCTTTGCTTTGAGCATACAACTTTTGCAAACCGGTATAAGGAAAGACCAGCAGTTTAGTATCGCTCAAAGCCTCGATGGTGAGTTGCGAAGGTTGGCCTGTGATACAGCTGATATAGGGACCGACGAGGGAGTTTTCAAAATAGAAATAAGTCGTTTTCTCTTCTCCGTGGTAGGTATAGTAATGCCGCATCTCGCCCTCGAGGATATAGCCCAGTTCGCGACCCATACCTCCTTCGCGTATCATACATTCATGCTTGCGTATAGTGCGCTCTGTGAGCAGCGCTTCCATCATAGCCCAATCCTCATCACTGATCGGAGTGAACTGCTCTATATGCCTGCGCAGTGGGTGTGAAGATGTCATATGCTTACTCAAAGCTTCCTATGGTGAAAATAAATGCACTACCACTGCCTATTGCGGATATGACGCGAATGGTACCGCGATGCTGCTCCACTATCTTGGTGCAGGTAGCGAGGCCTATGCCGCTTCCTTCATACTGCAGCCGATTGTGCAGGCGGTGAAAGATGTGGAAAATACGCTCATGAAATTTAGGGTCAATGCCGATGCCATTGTCCCTAACTTCAAACTCGTGGTGGCCGCCGACCATGCGATAGTAGATATCAACAAGGGGTTCTTTGCCGGCAGTGCGAAACTTGATGCCATTGGCGATCAGGTTTTGAAATAATTGTATCAGGCGGGATTTGTCTGCGGTGATCGCAACGGGCATGTCATGCCATGTCACTATCGCCTGCGACTCGCGCACCATTACCTTCAGATTGTCCATGACCTGAGCCCTGATCTCACTCATATGTACTACCTGATGCTTGATAGCATCTGTATTGACCCGGGAGTAAAGCAACAAATCGGTGATCAGCATGTTCATGTTCTTGGTAGAACTAATAAGATGGCTTATGAACTGTTTACCCTCCTCATCCAATAAATCACCATACCTGCGTTCGAGCAGTTGCGAGTATCCTATAATAGATCTCAGAGGCTCGCGCAGGTCATGCGAGGCTATGTAGGCGAAGTTCTCCAGTTGTAGGTTTGAATCTATGTATCTTTCCAGTTCCCTGTTCTTATGGCTCAGCGCATCCCGCATTTGCTCCATGGCTTGCTGGGTTTGTATCCGTTCGGTAATATCCGTCGATACCCCGAGTATCTGATTGGCGGTGCCCGTTTCCTCTATGATCGGTGTTTTGACTGTCTGGAGGTAGCGCTTGCGGCCTGTAGCATCGGTGATCACTTCGACAGGTACGTACTTGATATGTTGCTTATCCATTACCTCGATGTCATCTTTCCTGAAGTGGAGAACCTCATCCATATTGGGATTAAAGTCTGAATCGGTCTTGCCGATGAGGCCGTCTACAGTGGTGCCGTAGGCTTTGGCGACAGCCTTATTGGCCATCGTAAACTGTCCTTCACGGTTTTTTGCAAAAATAAAACTAGGGTTGAGATCTATGATCCTCCTTAAGTATTGCCTTTGATCACTGATCTCGGTCAGGTAGCGGTCATTGACTTTGAATATGTAGAGGAAGCGCAAAGTGGTAAGAGGTATGACAGTGATATTGACCAGCGTCCGGAAAAACGGAATGATATCGGGCGACCGGTATAGACTATGCGGCAGGTCAGTCACCCCCTCCGACAGGATAAGAAAAAGTGCAAATGACATGGCCATCATGAGGTAGGCAAGCCATTTGCGGTCGCGAAGAAAAAAAAGTGGAGTGATGCAAACAGTGACGAGAAAAAAATGCAGATGCGATTCACTGCCTATACGGATGTCGGTCACAGCTACTGCAAAAAGCAAAGCCGTATTGATGATGACTGAGGAAATAATGTGATGCCCCTTACTATTGAGATAAAAGCAGACGGCTATAACGGCGACATATATAGTTCCCATGATATGGAGGAATGGGCGTATCTCGGCAGGCAACAGAAAAACGATCGGTATGGTCAATACGGCAAAACCCATATAACCCATCAGATCAAAGTTGAAATACTGGATATAGGCGCGCTTCGATATATCCGGTTCATCCTTTTTGATGCCCAGACCCAGGAAATAATCAAGAAACCTGCCTATATATCCTCCCATTCTGTTCATTATCAGTATCGGTGTGCTATATCAATATAGTCCAATGGGGCGATAAGTCAAGGCCGGTAAAATAGGGAGAAACGCCTTTCCTACCGCGACTATCCGCGGTACTAATGTATTGAAAATAAAAACAATACAATATTTTGCTTTTAAAAAACAAGCTTTATAAACCGGAGAACATGCAACAATGTCCCTCATTTAATGGTAAGAGGTAGAAAGAAACATTGCTATGACTCCTTCTCTATACCACGACACGTTTGAAATACATGCAGGACAGTTTTCTAAAAAGACACCTACGAGCATCAAGAAGGCGAGCCTGATGGAACTCATCGTGTCCGGCTACCTGAGTATCCAAAACCTTGGAACCGAGTATGTAGACAAGAAAAACCAGGTCAAATACATCCAGATCAGCAATTTCATTGCGATGACATCCTTTATTTCATCCATTTTTTACATCGGATTGGCGCTGATATGGGCCAAAGTGTATTGGTTTTTATGTGTAGATAGCTTATGTGTCACGAGTGTCGCTGTATTGACGCTCAATAAATTTGGCAGAATAAATGCATCGAGGATACTGTTTCTGATAGCTACCAATTTCTCTCTTTATTTTGCAGCCCTTTTCACAGGGCCATTGGCGGGTGGCGAAAACTTCCTCCTGATCTCGGTGATGCTTCCCTTTCTGATATACGACCTCCAAAGTAAGGCGATCATCGCCATGGGGGTCAGTATACCCATCGTGCTTATGTTCTCATTCCACTTTATAGTGCCTTACTTTGCCGTCTATCATCCCAGCGTCCCACAGCAGCTCATACTGCAAAAAATGGGTGCATTTATGGAGATAAGCCTGGTGATCGCAGCTGTATACCAGTTTGTATACCATAGCCGTGAAACGGAAAGAAACCTGGAAATATCTAACGTACAGATGACCTCACAAACTGAAGAACTCAAAAGGTCAAATGGCGATCTGGAACAGTTCGCCTATGTGATCTCGCATGACCTAAAAACACCTGTTAGAAATATTTCGTGCTTTATGAAACTGCTGTCAAACAAGCATGGAGGAACATTCAATGCCGAGGCGCGTGAATTTGTAGATTTCTCGCTGGCCGGGGCCAAGCGTATGGAGCGGCTGATAGACGATGTACTCGCCTATAGCAGGATAGGCAGAAACCTCAGCAGCCCCACGCCAGTCAATGTAGCCGATGTGATCAATACGATCCGTATAGAGCAACAGGACAAGCTGAAAGTAGTCAACGGAATCATGAATATAGCAGGCGAGCTGCCTGTCATAAAAAGCGTACACTCATCCCTGATGTACCATATTTTGCAAAATCTTATCCGAAACGGGTTGAAATTCAACAGAAGTGCAAACCCTACGATCAATATATCGTATACAGAAACAGAGAGCCATTACAAGTTTTCAGTACAGGACAACGGGATCGGCATTTCACAGGATTATGCAGTGCAGGTTTTCCAGATGTTCAAAAGGCTGCATAACGAAAATGAGTACGATGGCACAGGCATAGGGCTGGCGATCTGCAAAAAGATCGTAGAACTATACCACGGAGAGATCTGGTATGAAGGCCAGGAAGGTAAAGGAACTACTTTTCATTTTACTATAAGGAAATTTTGAAAAACTACATGACAGGACGTAACATTCACTATAACTCAAATGATCGTGATCTGTGCAATCATCATATTAGTAGCCTTTCTGGCTTATATCAAGGTCAATGGCCATCTATTCCTGGGTAATCGCCCTTAAAGCGAAAACAGGTTTGCAGTCATAATACTCCTGGCAAAGCTGTGCTTCCTTCAAATTTATATCTTTAAATCTTTCATACGGATAGTCTATACTGCAAAATAATTAATTTGCAGTATAGACTATCCGTATATGAAAATACTATCTGCATCCCAGATCAAAGAAGCCGATCGCTATACGATCGACAGCGAGCCCATCAGTTCCCTGGATCTGATGGAGCGTGCAGCGGGTGCCTGCGTGCAAAGTATAATAAAGCGTCATCAGGGCCTAAGGGATTTTATCGTCATCTGCGGCAAGGGCAATAATGGTGGAGACGGCCTGGCCATAGCCCGGCTGCTCGCTGCCATGGAGTACAGGGTGCAGGTATTTGTACTGGAATACACTGATAGTGCCAGCGATGACTTCATGCAGAATATGGAAAGGCTAAAGGCACAAGGCAAAGCCAATATCACTCATGCCTATACGGACGAGGATATCTATCTGAATAAAGAAAGTGCCCTGATAGATGCTATACTCGGTACTGGCATCAATAAACCGACAGACGGCCTGATCGCATCGGTGATCGACAAGGTGAATAAAAGCGGCAACCGTCCCATAGCCATAGACGTGCCGAGCGGCATGAGCATAGATGGTCCCTCGGCCAAAAGAACATCGATCATACACGCTTCATTGACGCTCACATTCCAGCAACCAAAGCTCGCGTTTATGTTTCCGGAAAGCGCTGAGTATGTCGGTGAGTTTGAGGTATTGGATATTCATCTCGATACATCCTTTCTGAAGGATACTGAGTGTAAGTATTTCTATATGCGGGATAGTGATATAGCGCCTATGCTGCGTACCCGTCCTAAATTTTCACACAAAGGAACATTCGGGCATTCTCTGCTGATAGCAGGCTCCTACGGCAAGATGGGGGCAGCGGTCCTATCGTCGATGGCATGCCTGCGCAGTGGTACGGGATTGCTCACTACACACATACCGGTCTGCGGCTACCAGGTCATGCAGACCTCGCTACCCGAGGCGATGGTGAGCATCGATACGGGGACAGAGCATATATCGGCAATGCCAGCTGACGGCAACTATGCGAGCATAGGTATAGGACCCGGAATCGGTACGGAAGCTGCGACGGTCAAAATACTCAAGAAAATAATACAATCAGTACAAGTACCCATGGTCATCGATGCGGACGCACTGAATATAATAGGCGATAATAAAACCTGGATAGGATTCCTACCGGCACTGACCATACTCACGCCGCATCCCAAGGAATATGACCGGCTCACGAATGTACACCCCGACTCATGGGAGAGGCTCGAAAGTGCCAGGGCACTCGCCCAAAAGCACCGTATCATCATCGTACTGAAAGGGGCATACACAGCTGTGACACTACCCGATGGCTCAGTGTGGTTTAACTCTACAGGCAACCCTGGCCTGGCCAAAGGGGGCAGTGGAGATGTGCTGACGGGCATCATCACCGCCCTGATCGCGCGCGGATACGGACCTCATATAGCCTGCACCATCGGTGTATACCTGCACGGTCTGGCAGCCGACATAGCAGCCAGAGAGATCAATGCGGAAGCCATGATAGCATCCGATATTGTTTCCCATCTTTCAGCGGCTTTTGATCATCTATACGGATATCAGCAACGCACTAAATAGCCTATCCTGATATTACCAGTCCTTTAAGCTTCCGTTTCGTGTATATTAATTCAGCAAAGAATACCGGCTGCAGCCGTCCGAATGCAGACATTTTGTTTATTTTGGGCACTCTAAAAACCCAATTAACATTTATGAAACAAAATTTGCGATCGCTCCTGCTTGTACTTCTTTCAATAAGCATATCCACCACCTACGGCCAGATTTATAGTTACACATCGAATACGACAGGTGCTTACAATAGCATAGCGACTAATACTACAGGAGTCGGCCTGACAAGACAAAACGGAGCTACGGCACCCGGCTCACCCTGTAGTACCGGTTTTAGCAGCACTTCGTTTTCGGCTACGACCACATATGCTACGAGCCTGGGAGCAGTAGAAGCTGAAGTGACCGCTGATGCGGGTTATGAGCTGCTCGTATCAGGCTTCAGTGCAGACCTCAGGCGCTCAGGTCAGGGACCTGCAAGTGTGAGGCTCGCATACAGCACAGATGGCGGAGCCAGCTGGATAGATAAAGGATCAAACGATGCGCCTAACAATTCGGGCTGTGGATCGACCACCACTGCTTCCTGGTCGACCGGATTTATCGTGGGACCCAGTACCCCGTTAAAGTTTAGGGTATATGCTTTCAATGCTACAGGAGCAAGCGGAACTATGCAGATATTGAACATGGTCATAAATGGAACGGTCACCGCTGCCAATACCATCACTACCACTGCAGCTACCTTCGGACCCTACTGCCAGAACACCACTAACACGATCTCTGTGCCTTTCACTTCTGTAGGCACATTCGCAGGTCAATTCTTTGTACAGCTATCAGACGCCTCGGGCGTTTTCCCTAATGATGCGACAAGCAACCTGATCAGTACAGGTACGACTACATCTCCGGCCAGTGCTACTATACCGTCGAGTACAGCGGCTGGAAGCGGATACAGAGTGCGCGTGGTCAACCAGAGTCCTACATTCTACGCATCCGGTGATAACGGCAGCAATATCGTGATCAATCCGACAGTGGTGCCTGCTGTGACCATTACAGACTCTCCCACTGCGGTATGCCCCGGCAGTCCTATCAGGTTTTCTGTAGGTACATCTACCGGCGGTGGCGCTAATCCTACTTACCAGTGGTATGTGCAGGGTACATCATCAGGTACCGGCGTCAGCTATACTACCTCTGCCCTATCCAATAACGATTCCGTATATGCAGTGCTGACCTCTACTGCGCTGTGCGCCTCTCCGACTACTGCGAAAAGCTACGCTATCCATGTTACCGTTTATTCTACTCAGACTACGGCGATCTATGATACTATCTGCCCCGGAGGTAGTTTAGTTTTCGGAGGTAATACACAGACTGCAACAGGAAGCTATACCGACCATCTCCAAACTATATATGGCTGCGATAGTGCAATCACTCTGCACCTCTTGGTCCGCAGTACGGTCAGAGACACTGCGACAGTGAATATCTGCCAGGGTAGTTCATTTACTTTTCATGGGACGACATACTCTGCTGCCGGTGTGTACAGCGATACGCTGTCATGCGATAGTATCGGGTCTGTGCATCTGATAGTCAATCCTAAACCAACTGCTGTAGCCAGCCTCACTGGTGTTGCAAATTTGACTACTACGACTTTCAGCACCTATCAGTGGCTGCTAAATGGTGCTGCTGTGACTGGTGCTACGAGCCAGAACTATACTGCCCTTCAAAACGGCAGCTATACTGTCGCCGTGAGCGACGTTAATGGTTGCACCGATACATCGGTAGCTGTGGCAGTGACACAGGTAGGTATCGGCAATATAAACCAGCTTAATGCGCGTATCTACCCCAGTCCGACAGAGGGCATTATCTACATAGATGCGGATGGATTGGGAAATGTAGATATCATAGATATGATAGGCAGGCCTGTATTGTCTACGGAAGCAGGAAAGACGGGCTCTCATATGCAGATAGACCTATCCCCTTTCTCCAAAGGAATATATACTGTGATCATGCATGGAGCGAATAATGCCATCAGCATAAAGAATATCACTAAGCAATAAATCAATAGAACATTAAAATAGAAAAGGGGCTCAGGCCCCTTTTCTATTTATACTAAGTCGTAAAAACTGACTACGATTCGTTATAAACCTTCACCACTGTCTCGCGGAGCATGCTGCCACTCTCAGTGAGTAGAAAAGCTATGACGTCCGCTATATTCTCCGCCGGGACCCATTTGTGGAAATCTGCGTCGGGCATGGACTGCCTGTTGGGAGGAGTGTCGATCGTGCTTGGAACGACGACGGATGCGTGAATATTCTTGTCTTTGCCTGTCTGATTGATGATCTCAGCCAGATGAAAAATGAGCGATTTGGACAGCGCATAGGCTACAGCCTGCTTGCCCTGACTGGCCTGTAGTGCCGGGCGCGCTCCTATGAGTATGATCTGCCCTCCCCCTTTCTTCTCGAAATGCTCGAATAGCGGTTTTGCCATGGAGAAAGCGGTGTAAAAATTGAGGCGGATCATTTTGTCCAGTGCGCCCAGATTGGTCTCTGTAAGGGAGCCCATAGCAAAACCACCTACCAACAATATCCCTGCATGCACGTCATCTCCTGAATCAAATATCTCATCTACATATACGGCGCAATCATGTTCGTCAAACAGGTCTACTATCTTGGCGTGGATACGCTCATCTGCGGGAGCCTTTTCATTAGGCACGAGTGTCGTGTATAAGTGGTATCCGTCAGCTAATAGCTTCCGGGTCACGGCTCCGCCCAGATTGCCGGTAGCGCCGGTGATAAGGATCGATTTAGTCATTTGTCAGGGTTTTTATTGGGTTGAATATAGCATAAATAGAAATGGGTTTCAATTTCTTGAAACCCATCTGCGTACCCCAGGAGGGAATCGAACCCCCACGCCTTTCGGCACTCGATTTTGAGTCGAGCGCGTCTACCAATTCCGCCACTAGGGCCTGCATAATTGACAATTGATAATTTACAATTGACAATTTTGAAAGACAACGGACTGCAAAAATAGTTTTTTTGGTGGGGTATACAATATCAGCCGCAGTGAGAAGGCAGCCAGCGATAGCCAAGTGGCCGAAATAAAAAAGCCGTCCCGGTTGAAAAGGACGGCTTTTGAATAATATTAACTGACAGCTTATTTCTTAGCTGGTTCTGTCTTTTTAGCTGGCTCGGCCTTCTTAGCTGGCTCTGCTTTGGCCGGAGCTGCTTCTTTCTTAGCTGGAGCGGTTTCCTTCTTGGCTGGCTCAGCTTTCTTAGCGCCAGGCTTCTTGTCAAATCCAGGACCGGTCTTGGTAGCATCTATAGGTGTACCTGCTTCGTATTCGATAGAAGGTGCATTCTCAGGCTTGTCAGGTATGATCTTGAACTCTACACGCCTGTTTTGAGCGCGTGCCTCAGGATCGTCCTGTCCGTCCTTCTCGTTAGGGAGGATAGGCTGAGACTCACCCATTGCTTTGGTCATTATCCTTTCTTTAGCGATGCCCTTAGCTGCGAGGTAGTCTTTCGCCTCATCAGCACGCCTTTGAGATAGCTTCACGTTATATTCGTCAGTTCCTTTGCTATCAGTGTGGCCTTGTACCTCTACACTGTATCCGGCATTCTGCATGAGGACACTCACTACAGAGTCCATTTTTTCCCTGTAGTAGTCTATCACACTAGACTTGTCAAACTCGAAGTAGATGTTTTCGATCTTCACCTTTATCCTGATGATCGGATCCATCAGGAATACCTGATAGATTGTATCACGCTCTTCATCTTCCTTGATATTGATATTCTCTACAGAAGGCCAGTGCCCGTCTTTGTTGCCATTGATCTTATAAGATTGTCCACGCTTCAATGTAAAGTAGAATGGAGTCTTAGTAGTCACTACATTGCTCATGAACTCAAAGTTATTGGCCTGAACATGATACATGGACGCATCAACACCTTCGAGAGGTTTTTTGTCAGGATCTGTGCGCAGTGCAAAAGTACCTGCGATGACAATATCTTCCCTCACCGCGATGCTCCAGATATCATCACTGGCAGTCTCACCACGGATAGTCTTGGTACCTGCCCTGTTTGATACGATATATCCTTTCTTTCCAGACTCGTCGAGTACGAAATAGATATCATCTGCAGAAGAGTTGACCGGTGCTCCGATATTGTATGGGGTGCCCCATGCCTCAGGATATCCTGCTACCTTGTAGATATCTATACCACCCAGGCTTGGTCTGCCATCAGAGCCGAAATAGAGGGTCTTAGATTTCATTTCATAGAACGGAGTCCACTCATCACCAGGTGTATTGACTTCCGCACCTGCATTCTTGATAGGGCCGAATTTGCCATTGTCCAGCAGCGGAGCATAGAATATATCCATGCCGCCTTTGCCTGCCCTGTCAGATACGAAGTAGAGAATAGCCTTGCCATCTTTATCTACACCGAAAGCCGGCTGCGTGGTCGTAGCTGTCTCAGAGTTAAGCTCCTTGACCTCTACTGCATTGTTCCATTCAGCGCCATTCTTTTCTGTCTTGAATATCTTGCATTTGCCGCGAACCTGCAGCGTCTGGTCGCACTTAGTGAAATACATGGTCTTCTCATCATCAGAGAGTATTGCATTACCTACGTGATTTTTAGAATCATTGGGTGGGTAAGGGAGCTTTACGTCTTCTACCCATTCTTTACCTTGTTTTTTGGCGCTGTAGATCTTGGTGTAGTAGTCGCCTGTATTTTTGGTAACGTCGATAGCAGTATCAGACTTCAATGAACCATAAATAATCCTGCCGCCTTTGAGAGGCTTAGGAGAGAGCTCTGTCAAAACTCCGTTGATCGAGCCACCTTCGTGGTCTACACGGATCCTGTTTGGATTGGCGAGCCAAACCACGGCAGAATCGCAACCCTCGATACCAACCTTAGCCAGTGATTTGTAGCTCTTGTCGTTTTTGCCCAGCTCGGATTTCAGGTATTCCTGAAGCACTTTTTTAGCTTCATCATACTTTCCGTTCATCTTGAGCATCTGCCCGAGAAAATATTTATCATTTGGCCACTTGGTAGCATCTTTATCCAGCTCCACCTTGTAGAATTTCTCAGCAGCTTTGTAGTCGCGAAGCGCCTGATTGAGTTCTGCGAGTTTGTGGATGACTTTCATATCATCCGGCTTGTCCTTGAGCACATCCTCATAGTACTCCACGGCGTTGTAGTAACTGCCATCCTTGACCAGCTGCTCGGCTAGTTTCTTTTTCTTTCGAGGCTTGAGTTTCGGATACTTCCTCACCTCCTGGCGGTTCTTGCTATCCGCTTCCTGAGCCTGCACTGACAGGACCAAGGAGAACAATAATACTGCTGCTATAAGTTTTTTCATGACTTAGGTCTGGATACTTTTAAGGGTTGATAATTATATAGTTGATGGTTTGGTATTAATATCTTGGGTTAAACAACCAGTGATTCTCTTTTGGTGGTTTAGAGCCAAATCCGATGTAGCTGAGCGCAAGTTCATATGCTTGCGGCCTGTATATGCCCGGTACTCCGTGAGCATCTTTGCCCATGTTGCCGAGGGTGATGTCATAAGCAAAACCAAGACGGAAGTTATTATATTCCGCGCCAATTTTTGGAGTAATGTTACGATATTGGAAAGCGGAGCCTACATCATTGCCCATACGATTCCACAGTCCGAGGAATATAGTTGCTTTTTTCCTCTTGCCGTCAGTTTCTTTATTGACGATGACATATCCGGCTGTGACACCTGCATCAGCTTCGTTTGCTTTTGCCTCATTCTGATAGAGGAAGCCAGGAATGATCACCCACTTCTGCCCTACTTCAAACTCAAAGCCACCATGCACTGCATGACGGAAAGGCAGTTTGCCATCTTTGCTGCTGCTGAGTACTGCTGTCTGCGGGCGAGCTACGTTTGACATGGAGTAGCCTACATAGAAGGTCAGCCAATTCAATGGTTTAGTATTGAAAAACAGGCCGTAGTCGAAATTGAAATAATTCTTTTTCAGGCTGGCGACTTTCTCATTATTCGGACTTGCTGTATTGTACGTCAGGTCTGATGTATTGAAAGCATCCGGAAATTCATAGCTACCGTTGCTATTCTTGAGCGTATAGCTCGGCTGCAATCCGATAGAGATCTGTGTGGTTTTATTTCTATCCAGATTGAGTGTATAGCCTAATGAAAGGCCGATAGTGGTCGTATTGATCTTGCCACCTGTACTTGCACCTGAAGTAGCATCAGTGCCTGATACATTCTGCGCATCATTTACGACTACGAGGCCTACACCGAGTGCATTGCCATTCATTTTGTCTTTGAGCAGAGAGAAATCCACCGATATCCCCGGTGTTCGGAATAAAGAGTTGCTTTGGTTCATCCCGTAGTATTGGCCACGATAAATGGCATTGATACGGTACAATCCGTCAAACTTGCCCGTAAGGGCAGGGTTGAGTGTCTGAGGACTAGCATAATACTGTGAAAAGTGGATGTCTTGTGACCTCACAGCAAGACCAATCATCATAAAAGCGGCTATCGCATAAAGTTTTGATCTCATATTTTACCTAATTTAATCTGTTTGATCTGCGCTCGAATATCTAAATTTTTACTAAAAGCGACAAATAATTATCTAAACAATTGAAAACTTCCTTCGGATGACTGCGTGATCCTCTTTCCTGCATCACTTGGGTCAGGGAATTCTACAGTCACAAAATAAGTATATGTATCGGTCGCTTGTGCGTTTCCGCCGAAGCTTCCATTCCATCCCGGTGCATTCGGATTATCATACACCAGTTGTCCCCACCTGTTGTATACCCTGAAGGCTTTTACTGTGGTACCCAAAGATGTAACGGGGAACATTAGATCATTCTTTCCGTCACCGTTTGGTGTGAAAGCAGTAGCCATCCTGAATCCACTGTGATTGATAATATACACTATAACAGCCGATGTGTCCGCACATTGACTGGCATTGTCCTTAGCTGCCAGATAGAATGTATCTATCGGCTGCTGTCCTGCAGATGTGCCTTTGGTACTAGGATAGGTCGGTGTAGTAAGTGAGTCGGATGGATACCAACTATATGTAACGCCGGCTCCATGCTGTGGTGAATCCAGCAACAGGAATGTCTGTCCTACAAATGCTGTATCCGGTTCTGCGACGGCATGTACTTTGAAACAAGTGATATTGACTACTTTGTCGGCAGTGGCAGTACATCCGTTAGCATCAGTGACTGTCACACTATAAACCTGGCTGCCTGCTGAATCTACAATGAATGAAGAACCTGTACTGCCATCAGACCATACGTAAGTAATACCTGTCGGTGGCGTGACTACCGGAGTTAGTGTATCATGAGGATCACAGCTGCACTCTGTGATAGGCGTTCCTAATCCCGCTAATGGGCTCACGGCCCCTGTCAATACCAGCGGAATACTATCAGGACATCCCTGTGATGCAATGATCTCATATGTACCCGGAGTCGATGTAATGAAAGTATCGCCCGTAGCTACCTGCGCTCCATTCATCGTCCACACGACCGGTACACCGGAAGGTACGGTAGTCACAACGATCATGTCCGTATCAGTAGTACAGATAGGATTTTTGAAAGGTCCTAATGTAATAGACGGTGGTATAGAAACCACAACTATAGCAGTATCTGAGAACCTGTAGCAATTGTTCGCGTCACTGGCGGTATAAGAGTAGCTGCCGGATGTGGTCACTGGCAAAGACTGCAGGGATCCGCCGGAAGGCGACCAGTTGTAAGCGTTGAATCCCTGATCTACATCCAGCGTCACATTGCCCCCTGTACAGAATGCCAATGGCCCGCTAGCCGTGACATGCAGTATCGGATGCGCAAAAGAATCTATCGTGATCGTATCTGTGTAGAAAAAGCAAGTAGTCACAGCATCCTGCAGGCGCAAAACATAAGAAGACAATGGGAATGCTGTAAGCGTAGGTGCTGTGGAGACAGGCGATGAATTGCCCGGTATATACCACTCGTAAGACGTATAAGATCCTGCAATACTCAGATGCACTGAATCGGTATAGCATATCGAAGTATCACGTCCCAAAGTAAGATTTGGATAAGGATAGGTATATACGGTGATCGAGTCATGCACACGGCAGCCATTGGTATCTACTGCATCGACAAAGAATGTGCTGGTATCATTTACTGTAGCAACAGGATTGCTGATAGTGGCACTGGACAGAACCGGAGGTCCCGGGGTCCAAAGGTAGCTGACAACAGAATCCGTAGTCGTGAATGCCAACTGTGAATTGGAACCTGCGCAAGTGATAGAAGGAGTGGCTGTCAATGTATGCAGGAATGATCCTACACGCACATGTGCTGTATCTCTCACGACACATATCTCAGGGTTGGTAAACTTATTGATAGTAAGCGCCACATTGGCGATATAATCTACGGAAGATACCGGAGTCGCTATTGGGTTGACAATAGATGAGTCACTCAGATTGCTATACGGTGGTGTCCACAGTACACTATTTATCACTACACTAGATCCATTCTGCGGCGTGAGTCTCCAACCCTCGGGGGTAGTGACGCCATATGGCTGAGCATTATGCCCGGGCACGGCGACACCTACACCGGTACCTTGCTTGATACCTGTAGTATGGTTGGTAGCTGAGTAGTTGCTATTTTGCAGCATTAGCTCAATAATGCCTGAACCTTCATACATGTGAATCTCTCCCGTAGTCGTAAATCCTCCCGAATAACTCTGCAATGCACTGTACTTAACTACCAATATCCTATTGGGCGCGGTACCTGAAATGAAATAAGTGACAGTATTATTGCTACTGACTACATAATCGCCGGCCATCAGTGCGATCTCATCCATAGGATTATTGAAAGCAGCTGTAGGCGGGAATGCCTGGGCCACATATTGCAATGTACCCGTAGTGGCAGGATATGGATTCACCAGGCTGATCCATGCATTGGTATTGACCCAAAACTGGTTGAATGTCTGGCAATAAAAAGTGAATGGGAAGCCGATATTAAATGGTCCTGCTACACCGTCATCTGTGCTTTGGAAACCACCAGAGCCCAGGAATGAGGAAGTAGGGATACTAATAGGCGTACCCGAAACAGATGCATAAGGAACTGAAGCGATGATATAGTTAGGCAAGCATACTGAAGGTGGCGGATTGGTCAGCGCTACATTGAGCTGTATGGTATCCCTCGTACACAGTGATGTATCAGGAGTCGCATTGATAGCGAGGTACGGATTGATAGTGACCCTGCCTACAGAATCATTGATACAGCCATTGTCATTCACTGTCAGCCTGTATGTACTGTCTGAAGTAACAACAACCTGCGTGGTAGGGCATGTATCGCAGAGCAATGTATGCGGTGTCCACTGGTATGTCAGTATATTAGGTGCACAAGTACCAAATCTGACATTTGGCCTTTGCGCAGAGTATGTAGTAGCATTGAGAGCGCAGCCACTCACAAAGGATGAATTGGAGCGCGCATAAGCTACAGAGCCGGCATATGAAGTAGTAGTATATAATACATTGTCACTATTGTTAGTAGCAGTAGAGGTCCTGGTGTAGCATACTTGTATCACCAGGTTTGACACACCATCCCAATTGTAATAATGAAGGAAAGGATGCGGGCTCCAGCCGGTATTCGGGAAGACCTGTGAGGGTGGCGATACTTCTTGCAATGTATTGATAAAACCTCCGCTCAAAGTAGCCAGGTTGGTACATCCCATGCTAATATCAAAGCTGTCATAACCTACAGTACTGCTGACAGCCGTCACGAAGAATGAAATGTCAGTGATAGCACCGGAAGAAATACCTGCTGCGTTGAGCTCAGCCGCAGTAAAAAGGTATTGCGTTTTGGCACGGGAAGAAGCTCCGGAATAAGGTGACTGTACAGTAGTGCCCAGTGTACCTGTGCCCACTACTGAATTATTCAAAAGGGTATTGTCCGGACAAGTATCGACGAGGCCGCATGACACAAGATTAGCTACGATCACAGTACTATTCAGCGTGATCGTATCGCCGGGACACACGTCCCGATTTGACGGAGTGATGGATATCCTCGGACCTACGCCGGAGAGTATCACATTGACAGTGTCTATGAGTACGCATCCGCTGGCCGATGTGACCTTGACCTGAAAAGGAGTTGTATTTAGAATCGGATTGGTGACGGTGCTCGCGGAATGAGGGGACTGCACAAGAGTAGAGTCTAACCACAGATAAGTAAATGGTCCCAGAGCTGGCGGAGATGCACTCACCGAAAGATTAGTAGACAAATATTTGCAAAGAGAAGTATCCCCGATGGCGGATATTGTAAAGTTTGGCACTATGACACTAGCAGTATCTATACAGCTGGCAAAATGCCACACAAAATTATAAGTGCCTCCTACGGTAAAACCCGAAATGCTCGTGTTGGGGGCCGTCGGATTATTGATCGTAGTAGTGGTTGGATTTCCAGCCAGTGCTGTCCAGTTGCCCGTACCTATGGCCTGCATCGTAGCGACACCATTCACACAGGTAAATACATCAGGCCCGGCATTGGGGCGTGATGATACTATGACCCTGGCTGTATCTACGCACAATACAGATGCCCAGACATACACATAGGTGCCAAGCGGGCCAAATCCCTTGATAGAAGTAGTAGGTGAAGTCGGCGATGTAATGACCGTCGCTCCCGGATTGCTGGCCATAGCTGTCCATGTACCTGTACCGGAAGCAGCCATGAGAACTGAATCCACAGCAGTAGGGCAACTCAGGAACTGATCCACACCAGCTGACTGGGTGACTGCAATGCTAATGGTATCAGAAACTACAATGTTATTCAGAGTATCGCATTGGATATATGTCACATCTACTATAAATCTGGTTGTAGCATTGCTCGGCGGGCAAAGAATAGCTGTATCCGCAGTAGAAATAACAGTGGTGCTCTGATCCTGGTGCCATTTGACATTAGTGACCGTAGAGCTATTGGTGGTCGGCGTAAACCTCCACGCATCATTGCTAATGGTCCATGCGGTATTATTCCTGCCGGGCACCCAATATGCGACTGTCCCTGTGCTATTTTGGATACCTTCAATAGCGTTTCCATTATTCCAGCCTGCGCACTCTGATTTATTGGCAATATAAATATCTATGATGTTAGTGCCCTCATATATAGCTATCTGACTGGTAGATGAGACGTTGGTACATTGAAACTGTGGAACCTGATTGAACGATACCACAAAAATACGACGAGGAAAGGTGCCAATCACATCATATGTAATGGTACCCCCGCTAGGAGGAAAAATATCCTGATATGGGCCCATGATACTGCTTACCGGCAATGAAGGGTTTGGTATTGGATTGGCTGTAGTACCTACTCCATTGAGCTGCCATGGGCAAGGACCACCGGCATAGCTCAGGTCAAATGAAATGATGCCATTTGAACCGATGACCATTGCGTTATAATTATTCCCAAACATGCAAACATTGAAGGGAATCGGAACGATTTGTGACCAAATATCATCCTGAGTAGCTGGTACTATGACAGGGCTCACAGAGGGCAAAACTACATACGGTATAGAATCCACAGAATATGTATCTGTAAATCCGGTGCGGGTCTTCAACGAGGAGGCTGGATAGCATCCACCGCCGCTACCGCAGGGGATAGTGACATTATGGTTGCCGTTGATGGCAACATTGGGTTGCCCGCTGAAGCTCTGTTGCGCCTGCGCGCAAAAAACACTAACTGATAATGACAGAGCGAGTAAAAAATTTTTCATGACTAATATAAATTTTGGACACTCATAGGTCTGTTTATTAATAAGAATGAAGGTACTCATTCCCAACCGGGAAAGCGTCTACAACAGGTAAATATATTCTAAATATTATCTTTTCTAAATCCTGGTATCCGATGAATTTTTTCTACTTTTTAATCATTGAATATTACCTAAAAAGCTGGAAGCTGCCCTCTACAGACTTCTGCACTTTCTTAGATGCATCCGAAGGGTCCGGAGACTCTACAGTCACAAAATAAGTGTAGGTATCTGTAGCTTGCGGTGTACCGCCATAGCCGCCATCCCATCCCGGTGCATTAGGATTGTCATAGAGGAGCTGTCCCCACCTGTTGTATACTCTAAATGCAATCACTTTTGATGTTGAGTTTGGTCCATTGAGTACCGGGAAGAATTTATCATTTCGGCCGTCACCATTTGGTGTGAAAGCTGTCGCCATGCGGAAGTTGCCCTGCTCTATGACTGTGATGTATACCGGCACTGTATTGGTACATCCATTATTGTCCGTGACAGTCACGTAGAATGTGTCAATACCGGGATGCTGAGCTGTAGCCCCCGTGGATGCAGCATTAGGCACAAGTACATTGCTGGAAGGGGTCCACTGATATGCCGTCAATACGGTACCTCCCAGCGGTAAAACAGAGAGCGTGGTAGTATCACTCGGGAAAATGGAATCAGGCAGCGCAGAAGTTATGACTTTAGGGCAGGTAATAGTGGCGGTGATGGTGTCAGAGACAGTACAGTGATTGACATCAGTGACAGTCACAGCATAGGTGCCGCTGCTGTCGATGCCATATGAGCTACCGGTAGAGCTATCTGCAGACCATATATACGTAGCAGCCGAGGCAGGATTTAAGATTGCAGTCACGACAATAGATGTACCACACCCGCAAGCGCTGATCGGGCCTGGTATATCAAATCTGACAGTAGGGCTGACCGCACCTGTGAGTACAAAAGGCAAAGTAGCCGGGCACCCGATAGAAGCGACCACTGTATAATTGCCTGGAGTATTAGTGACGAGCGGATTACCGGTAGCGATCACTGTGCCATTCAGGCTCCACTCGATCGGATAACCTGCCGGTGAAGTGGTGGCGATGATCACGTCTGTATCTGTCGTACATATAGGGTCCTTGTAGTTATTGAGCGTGATCACAGGAGGATCTGACACCCGGATATGGGCAGTATCTGAGAACAGGTGACAGCCATTTGCATCCTCAGCGGTATAAGAGTAATCTCCGGTGGTCTGTACAGGCACGTTCTGATTAGCGCCTCCAGCCGGTGTCCAGTTATAATTACTATATCCCTGATCAGTCTGGAGGATGACATTGCCGCCAGTGCAGAATGAGTCAGGCCCGCTCGATGTGACGTGAAGCAAAGGATGCGGGAAGGAATCAATATGCGCAGTATCAGAAAAATAATAGCATGTGCTACCAGCTGCAAGCACTCGTACGATATAGTCTCCCGGAGGGTGGGCGTTTATAGTGGACGCTGTACCGAGAGTATCGCGACCAGAAGGTGAAAGCGGATCGAGCACGAACCACTGATAGTCGGTATATGTCCCGCTCACAGAAAGCTGGACAGCATCATAGTAACAGAGTGTAACGCTGGGGCCGACATGTGGATGTGGTGTCGGGAATACATTCACCGTAACTGAATCGATGCCTCTGCAACCATTGTTATCGACTACGTTGACAACGAATCTGGTCGTATCATAAACCGTAGCAAGCGGATTGAAAACCGTGGCATCGGAAAGCAGTGATGAAGGCGTCCAGGTATAATTGCTGATAGTATTTCCGGATGTAAATGTAAGGCGTGATGTATCTCCCGGACATACTGTGACCGGCGAAGCGGTAACACTGTGAGAAAATGAGGTAACATTGACCGTGACAGAATCCCTGACATGGCAGGTAGTAGGATTTGTAAACTGATTGATAGTAAGATACTCGTCTACATAATACGTCTGCCCTGTGGTCGGAGTGGCTAATGGATTGACTATAGAGTCATCACTGAGACTTATATTAGGCGTCCATACTGTAGTACCGAGAGCCACCGTCGAGCCATTCTGAGGAATAAACCTCCATCCTTCGGATGCAGTGATGGTATATGGTACGTTATTCCTGCCAGGCGCTGCTATACCGATACCTACAGAGTCCTTGAGACCAGTAGTGTGGTTGGTATTCACATAGTTGCTATTGAGTATCATGACTTCTACGACACCTGTCCCCTCATGCATATGTATCTCACCAGTCGTCGTATAGGTACCGGACAGACTACGAAGCGTGTTAAATTTAACGACGCATATGCGGTTTGGTGCGGTACCTGTAGTGAAGTAACTAGCTGTGCTGGTAGCGCTCACCTGATAGTCACCTACCATAAGTGCGATCTCCTTCAACGGATTGCCGAAGGCGGCAGCCGGCGGGAAGGTCTGCGCTATATACTGGAGCCCCCCCGTGGTATTGGGATATGGGTTGATCAGGCTGATCCATGCATTACTATTTACCCAGAAATTATTGTAGGTCTGGCAATAAAAATTGAATGGGAAACCGATATTGAAGGGACCAGCTACACCATCGTCCGTACTCGGGCCGAAAGTACCCTGATAAGATGCAGTAGGAATAATGGTGCCTGTACCCACTATAGAGCTATATGGGATGGATATCACATTATAGTTGAGCAGGCAGGTAGAAGGAGGGGCATTGGCCAGTGCTACATTGAGCTGCACAGTATCAAGGCCGCAGAGCGTCGTGTCCGGCGTAGCGTGGATGGCTATATTCCTGTTTATAGTCACGCGGAACGCACTGTCATTGACGCATATGCCGTCGTGTACAGTGAGCGTATACACACTATCAGTAGGAACTACTACCGTGGTAACCGCACAGGTATCGCATAGCAATGTAGATGGCGTCCACTGATATGTCAGCACATTGGGTGCACATATGCCCATCTTTATGATCGGCCTGATATTGGAAATAGTCGGGAAAGAATTCAATCCGCAGCCATTGGCCCCGGTGCCGAAATCGCGGTCATACAATGTAGAGCCATTGTATGAAGTAGTAGTATAGGCTACGTAATCGCTATTGTTGAAACTAGTAGAGGTCCGGGTGTAGCATACCTGGATGACTATATTGGAGTATCCGTCCCAATTGTAGAAATGCAGGAAAGGATGCGGGCTCCAACCTGTATTGGGGAGAACCTGGGACGGAGGAGATACCTCCAGCAGATTTCCGACAAAACCAGTAAGAGAATCCAATGAGGTACAACCCATGCTGACAGTGAAACTATCGTATCCGACCGTGCTGGTAATCTGCTTGACATAAAATGAAATATCCGTAATGGCTCCGGATGATAAACCGGCTGCATTGAGCTCACTGGCCCTGATAAGGTATTGAGTCCTCGCTGATGGGTAGTCTCCACAGTATGGAGTTTCGATATTGGTCCTGCTGGATGTATCGGTGCCGATAGCCTGGTTGGTAAGTATCGTATTGTCAGGACAGGTATCTACCAGACCACATACGACCAGGTTCTCGGCAAAAGCTAACCCGGTCAGCGTAACCGTATCACCGGGGCAGACATTATTATTGGAAGGAATTATGGAGATACGCGGTGCTGAACCGGATATCCTCACCTGCACACTATCTGTAATGACACAACCGCCTACAGCTGTGACCTTCACGCTAAACCACGTATCATTGAGCAGCGGAGTGATGGCCGTACTCGGGGTAGCCGGAGAAAGCACCTGTGACGTTGGCGTCCAGACATAGGTATACGGGCCTACATTGGCCGGTGTGGCTGTGGTAGAAACCGTAGTGGAGGTATATTTACATATGGATGGGTCCTGTGCCAGCGATGCCAGCGAAAAACGGGGAACATTTTTGACCGAGACCGTATCCAGATTTTTGCAACTTCCTATAAGGTCACCACGCACGACATAACCCACACTCACATTGGGGGTAGGAGGCGCGACAGTGATGGCTGAACTATCGGCACTGTAACTAACGACCCCTATGGGAGGTCCTCCCGAAGCGCTATCGGTCCACGTATAATGACTGGCCCCGTGGGCCTGGATCGTGACAGGCTGCCCACCATTGCAATATACAAGGTTGGGCCCCGCATACAGGCCGGTCAATACTGATATGACAAAGGCGTAAGTCCGGGTACCCGGACGCGGACAGAAAGTATCGGATACAGTAAGATAAATGTAGTGGAATCCACTATCCGCATTCTGCGGGATCCATGATACATGCAGCGTGGCAGTGTCATACTTCGTACCCGTATGCGTCACAGAAACAACAGATCCGGGAAGTACACGGGCAAAATCTGCCGAATCGCTGACATAGTTGAAGGAATCTCTGTCGGTGGCAGCCAGATTGAACTGGACCAATTGACCAGGGCAAACGCCGATATGGGTACTATCATATATGGTCGCTCCGGATACAAAAGCGGGCGTGAAATAATTGAGAAGATTAGGGGAGTTATTGACAGAGACGCAGTTTATGACCAGTATCTGGATATCCCTCATAGTAGAACTGACCAAAACGCCATTGTGGTAGGCATTGACCAATATGGCGAGGACATAGTTACCCGTTTGGGTCGGTGTAAAATTGATATTCCCGTTATGCGAATCAAAAGTGAATGAAG
Source organism: Bacteroidota bacterium (assembly GCA_025963485.1). Classification (GTDB taxonomy): domain Bacteria; phylum Bacteroidota; class Bacteroidia; order Chitinophagales; family LD1; genus UBA1941. The sequence goes on from JAOQAO010000187.1 coordinate 34,573, forward strand.
ATGCATACACGGAGGGAGCTCCAAGCGGATTGGTCGGTGTACAGCCCGTCACAAAAGGTATAGGTGCGCCGCCGGTGGTTCTGGGATTGATAAGGGAATAGACCAGGGAGTCACCACTCAAATCGATAGCTCCCTGAGAGAATACTGCATTTTCGTTGATACAAAAGATATTGACGGGAAAGGATGCAAATTCGGGATTATTCTCACAGCTACCATCTGCCGGAGTAGTCACTGTGGCTACGATATCTATATCATACCCGCTGGCTCCGATCAGATTGGTGATGGCTCCGTTCCTACTGCCCTGATCCATCTCTGCAGTGACTGAACAGCCCGGTGGAATATGGAAAGTATCGGAAACGTACTTCTCCAGGAGCGTACCATCCGGAGTGCCGGGCGGAATAGCACCATTGGCATAATAATCGCAAGAGGTCAAAATATTACGGCAATATAGAGGTACAGGTCCCAGGGAACTCACAGAGGAGGATAATGCGACCAATGACGTAGGTACTCCGGGACAAGTACTGGTCAAATCCCAGAAAATGACCGAAGGGTCGTATGGTAAAGAGGAGCCTGCTTCACACGAATAATAACATGTAAACACGAGACGATAGGTGCCATTGCCCATACACTCGAAATAGATGTCTCCACCCTTGAAGTGCGTAGCTTTGGCTGAATCCGGAGAAAACAGCAAAACGAACAAAAGAGCTGCAGTGCTAAGTATCTTGGTAAAGTTCTTCATATGCGGGGGCTTCGATTTTAAAAACTTTCAACAAATTTAGTAATTATTTCAAATCACTGCCCATTAAAGTTAACATTTACCGCCATAAATGGGCATAACACCTAATGATGGCATTATCAAGACTAGTATTCAATTCCGGGGGTTGCGTTGGTTTTTTGTTTTATCTTGTTTATTATTGCCCTCGATTTGATAACCAACTAAACAAACTACAATGAAAAAACTCGTAAGTTTCCTCACTGCTACCGCTCTGGTAGTTACCCTAATGACAACATCTTCATGTACTAAGACCTGTGACGCAGGATATGAAGGATCTGACTGCAAAACACAGGTAAGGACTAAATTTGTCAATACTTATACTGCATCCGAAACAAAAAATGCAGGTACACCTTATACATACCCTACCTCTATCACTGCGGGCACTTCTGCTACTGATATTACTCAAGTAATCATCACAAAGATCACCGGACAGAACCTAGGTACAGGTGGCTTTTTCACCAACTATGTAACTGGGACTGTATCCGGATCAACCCTGACAATAGCTAACCAGAGCCCAGATGGCGACGGATACTATATCACAGGATCAGGTACTATCACAGGTACTACTGTAGCCCTGACATATTCTATATCAGGCCCGAATAACGCTACTCCGCCAGTAACAGTAACTGATAACTACATTACTACTCTTACTCATTAATTGACCAATAAGTTATAATAAAAAACCACCGCTAATCCGGTGGTTTTTTATTTGGAGAAAGCCCAGTATCAATACACAAATACAAGATGGACGGGTACCTTCCTCCGGATTTTCACTACCTTCATTTTGTCCCATCAATAATGACCAGCAACATCCTAGCGCAATCCAGAGCGAGATAAACTGGCTCAAACCTACCTCAGGTAGTAGTATAAAAAAAAGAGGGCTTTGCCCTCTTTCCTATATCAATTATGAAGTGATAATTATTTATTACCGCCCATCTTGGATGCTTTTGATTTATCAGGGGCAGGTGCGTTATCATTTCCACCCATTTTAGATGCCTTGGATTTAGGGTCACTTGAAGTGCCGCCATTTCCTCCCATTTTGTCTGCCTTTGTTTCAGGCTTTTTGGGCTCTGCTTTTTTCGATTCTTCCTTTTTGGGGGCAGTAGTATGCGCAGTAGCGTGCCCTGTACCTTTTGGTGCATCCGCCTCGACCTTAGCTGCAGCGGCGAGGACCTGGTCATCGCAGACTTTTGACAGAGAGTCATCGAGTGTCTTGATCTTGTCTTGTACTATATTGTCTATAGCAGTATTGTCTGCATCCAAGGCCACTTTGTTTGCTGCGTCATTATTGCATGCTGTGAGCGCCAGTCCTATTGCTGCTACCGAGCAGAGTTTTATGAGTGTCTTTTTCATTTTTATGATTGGTTTAATCGGTTTTATAATTTTTGATTACTTGGATACAGTAGCGTCTGCAGCTTTCAGTGACTGAACTTTTGCCTCTACAGCTGCATCCATATTCTTAGCGCAGTCGTCCGTTTTTGCCTTGATCTCATCAGCAGCCTTGACCGCATAAATAGAATCTGCTTTCGCTTTCTTCTGATCCTCTGTGAGCGGAGTGTACTTAGCGCCGCAGCTGCTCAGGATCAGTGCCGCCATAGTACCCAGGGCGAATAATGACATTACTGATTTTTTCATGATTGTTGTTTTTAATAGTTTAGTTAAGAATGAGCGAATTTAGCAGGAATGCGCTTGAGAAAAAAAATTTTCTTCAGTATAAATGAACACTGTTAAGGATTTATCAACAAAAGAGGTAGCCCCACAACCCCGAAAGGAGCTTTAAAAGCCGGATACAATTGTCTGAATCAGAATTCACAGAATTGAAGAATTATCAGAATAACAGCAAGAATACGGCATAGCGTAGAATCATAATATGATTTATCTGTCTCGGATAGAATGGGCGATGCCCGATTCCAGCGTATGCACCTTTACAGGGCTTGAGTATTAATAAATCAGAGTTTTACGACCTTGTATGTCTTTGAGCTTGTTTGGGTGGAGACCTTGATCAGGTATGTACCTGTGGCCAGGCGAGCAAGCGAAATACCCGTGTGATCTGAGATCAGTGAAGCAGTATATAGCGCTTTACCGGTGAGGTCAGTCAAGTCTGCGTTGACAGGACCGGTCACGTTGGCGATATCGATGAAAATATGGTCCTGAGCGGGATTAGGATACAGACTGATGGATGATCCATCGGAGAGCATATCGACCCCCATAGTGCCACCCAGATTTTCAAAGCTGCCTGCAAAGGACTGGAGGTATTGATTGGCGAGTGTGGAGTCGTGTATGATGAGTGTATTCTCGTCATTTTTGGTATCGGCTGTCACGGACCAGTTGTGCGAACCGGTAAGTACCAATGGATCCATAGCCGGATAATCAGGGTCTACGACCATCATCTTGCTGTGGTAAACCTTGTTGCTTTGGCTATAGATCTTCAGGTCTGATCCCATAAGGGGACTTAGTATGTTATAGGCGCTATATCCTATACTAAACTCGTCCATGATCCCTTTGACCGTCATGCCCGCGGTGCTGTATTTAGCACTTATGGCATTTGCATTGGGTGACTCAGTGAATGTATAGACCCCGAAAAACAACTGCTTATCAGCAGTATTTATAGCTGTCACTATCTGGTCATTGGTATTGTCAGAGGGGCTGAAGTAGAGTTGTACGGTTTTGCCATCAATCGTAAATGTATGTGCGGTAGTGGCCGTTTTGAAAGGCCCGAATTTAGCATTGGTGGCATTGGGTGTAGCAGTAGTGCTCCCCCACATCTGCTCAAACTCAGCTAGATATGCCTGTGCCAGGGGTTGATCCTGTATGATCACGGCATTATTGACATCTCGGTCAAACATGAGTTCGGACCAGTTGGTAGAGCCTGTCCAGACAGTGGCATTGCTGGAATTTGCGACATCTATGATCATAAATTTGTTGTGCATGATATTGTACCCGCTTCCGCCCGGGCTAGCCAGGGTATGTATCCCGGCATTGAGCAGGCCGATGGAATTGCTTGCATTGTCTTTGCCATCGTATATGAGGCGAACAGTGACCCCACGGCCATAAGCGCTATTGATAGCTCCTGCTATATCCGCCATACCGCTGCCCTGTGAGAACTGATAGATGGCGATGTCGAGGGTCTGGGTGGCACGGTTGATATAGGCTATCAGGGTATCATCGAGGGTATAATTGAGGTATACTGCATTATTGCCATGGCGGGCAAATGTAGTATCAACAGGTGTATTGAAGTAAGCTTTGATCTTATCGCCTGCGGCGTATGAAGAGAAAGAAACGACAAAAAGAACAGCTAAAAGTAAATATCTGGTCATCAATGATATGTTGTATAATTTAAAGCAGGGACAAACTTAAGATATTTCAGGGCATTTGTGGTGGGGGGAGACAGCATGGTGCACGACACTCCATGTTGAGTATGTAGTTTACCCACAGAGGAGTTATTGGGTATTATGGACAAAAAACTATCTTAGCGCACATTAATGAAGTTCCTCGAAGAAATAGGCAGCTACCTGATCATGATGCGTCATGCTTTCTCCAAACCAGAGAAGGCAGCTATGTATAGTAAAGAAACCTTCCGGCAGATGAAAGATATCGGGATAGGCTCGCTGTCTATCGTAGCGATCATCTCCACCTTTATCGGTGCGGTGACTGCGGTACAGTTCTCCTACCAACTCAAAAGTATAGGCCTCGTACCCATGTGGTGGATGGGGTCTATAGTACGGAAAGGCCTGATACTGGAACTAGCACCGACTATCACCTCCCTCCTACTGGCAGGCAAGGTGGGATCAAACATAGCGACCGAACTAGGCAGTATGCGCATATCCGAACAGATCGATGCGTATGAGATCATGGGAGTCAATACACGCTCCTACCTGGTCGGGCCTAAGATCCTGGCCGCTATAGTGGTGGTTCCTATGCTGATCGTCATAGCCGTAGCGCTCGGTATACTGGGTGGCTGGGCCGGTGGCGTACTGGGACACTTCTTCTCTACTGCAGAGTACATCAGGGGACTACAGGATAATATGAAGAACTGGGACGTAGTGGTCATGTTCATCAAATGCCTGTTTTTTGCCTTTATCATCGCCTCCATACCTTGCTATAAGGGATATACAGTATCCGGCGGTGCGCTGGAGATCGGCAAAGCCAGTACACAGGCCGTGGTTCTGAGTAGTATCATGCTGGTCATCGTCAACTTTTTCATTGCATTTTTCCTACTGGGCGCCGAATGATAGAGATAAAGAACATCAAGAAATCGTTTGGGGAGCAACAGGTGCTTAAAGGCATTTCAGCTACATTTATGGAGGGCAGGTGCAACCTGATCATCGGTAAAAGCGGTAGCGGAAAAACAGTCACGCTCAAAACGATGGTGGGCCTGGTAGAACCGGATGAAGGCGATGTACTCTATGATGGAAGGTCTTTCACAAAAATGAATTTTAAGGAAAGGAAGAGTATACGCCGCGAGATCGGAATGCTATTCCAGGGAGGTGCATTGTTTGACTCCCTGACTGTGGAGGAGAATATCCGTTTCCCGCTGGATATGTTTACCACGATGTCGATCGAAGAAAAGACCGAACAGGTAAATATCTGCCTGAAGCGGGTGAATATGGTCAACACCAATATGAAATACCCCGGTGAACTGAGCGGTGGCATGAAAAAGCGGGTAGGCATCGCAAGAGCTATTGTATTGAATCCTAAGTACCTATTCTGTGACGAACCTAACTCCGGCCTCGATCCGAAGACCTCGATCGTCATAGATGAACTCATCCAGCATATCACAGAAGAATACCAAATGACAACTGTGATCAATACACATGATATGAACTCCGTGATGGGCATAGGCGATCACGTCGTATTCCTGCATGAGGGGCTCAAGTACTGGGAGGGAAATCACAAAGAGATCATGCAAATAACCGGAGGAGAACTTTTTGATTTTATATTTGCCTCGGACTTTTTGAAAGATCTAAGGCGAAACGCGAAGGTTAATTGACAACGCCTTGAATCAATAAAGCTATTAACAGCGATTATAAAAACCAGTGGAAGTAAGAAGTAAGGATATCATTTATCTAGTTGCCAATTATCAATTGTAAATTATAAATTAATTAAAAATGTCAGTTCTAGTAAGTAAAGACAGCCGTGTAATAGTGCAGGGATTCACAGGCAAAGAAGGTACATTCCACGCCTCGCAGATGATAGAATACGGCACGAACGTCGTGGGTGGTGTCACCCCCGGCAAAGGTGGAGAAAAGCATCTCGACAAACCGGTATTCAATAGTGTCGCAGATGCTAAAAAGGCAACAGACTGTAATGTATCTATCATATTCGTACCACCTCCCTTTGCCGCAGATGCGATCATGGAGGCGGCTGACAGCGGCATAGAACTGATCGTATGTATCACCGAAGGTATACCTGTACAGGATATGGTGATGGCAAGGAACTACCTCAGCTCCAGAAAGTCCAGGCTCATAGGCCCTAACTGCCCGGGTGTCATCACCCCACAGGGCGCTAAAGTGGGTATCATGCCGGGATTCGTATTCATACCGGGCCGGATAGGTATCGTATCCAAGTCAGGAACACTGACATATGAGGCCGCAGATCAGGTAGCAAAAGCAGGCCTGGGTGTATCCACTGCCATCGGCATAGGAGGCGATCCTATCATAGGTACTACTACAAAAGAGGCCGTAGAGCTATTTATGAATGACCCGGATACCGATGCGATCGTCATGATCGGTGAGATAGGTGGTAGCCTCGAGGCTGATGCGGCTCGTTGGATCAAGGCAAATGGCAATAAGAAGCCGGTGATAGGATTCATAGCAGGCCAGACAGCACCTCCGGGACGCAGGATGGGCCATGCAGGTGCCATCATAGGCGGCGCCGAAGATACTGCTGCAGCGAAAATGCAGATCATGCGTGATTGCGGCATCTACGTGGTGGATTCTCCTGCCTCTATCGGGGAAATGGTGGCCAAGGTAATGAGCAGTGCTGCTGTGACTAAATAATTATAAACGATAAACCCCAAAATACAATTTTATGAGAAAGGCAATCATTTTTGGAATCATGATATCTGTGATACTGATGTCATGCAGCAAGACCAATAACAGCCCGTTTATAGGCACATATAATGGCAGCGGGGCAAGCAATACCATCAGCAGAGTGACTATAGGCGCAGCGGGCAGCACCAATCTGCAGGTACAGCTACAAGTGCAGTCTGGCGGTGTATACTATACCTTTGCTACGATCCAGAATGCGGTCCCTGCATCCGGGACGAGCCTGTCAGTAAACGAGAATGGGCTGATATTCGGCTCTTCGGAGACTTACCATTTCGTAGGAACCGGAGCACTGAGCGGTAATAACCTGACACTATCAGGCAGTGCTACGAACGTCAACAACTCCTCAGACGTGAGGTTATATTACTTTACAGGCAGTAAATAAGGTACTTCCTGGTATATCTACTAGTCAATTGAAGCCACTTCCGGAAAGATCGGAAGTGGCTTTTATTATTATAACACATTGATTATCAATAAATATACGCACTCCTCAAAAAATCATCCGACTTCTTTGAAACTTTTTCCGGCTTATCGGCGTACATGAGCAAGTGATTCCCGCATACCCTTGCATTAAAATCACTAATCCGTAAACAACTGTTTTATGAAAAAAATACTATTCATCTGCACTATTCTCGCAGCTCTATTCATCTCCGGATGCAAAAAAAGTAACGAAACTGACTATGCTTCGGGCTGGGTAGGTGTATACAACGATCCATCTTCGGTGCCTAATTCAGGAGTTAATACTACAGCCTACCTGAATAACATTATCATCAGCAGCACAGGGCCCAGTACGTTGAAGATTCAGATAAAGGCAATCGAAACAAACTATATATACACATATACCACACTGAAGGGTGTCAACCTGAATGGTGCAACTGTAGCCAATATAGATGAGATGGACAACCTCACAGAAGGTACCGGACAATATCATATAAAAGGCACCCTGACCATGACCGGAACACATGTGGTACTCTCCGCCACCGCTACTAACACTGCATCCACCAAAGAAACAGATATAAAGACATTGTACTTCTCTGGTATCAAAAATCAATAACTCATATCAATCAAGATAGTTCGAAACCATCTCTCGGCCGGGGGATGGTTTTATCTTTTTATAGTACTCTCGCCAAATAGCCGCCGGAAATATTTGAGTTCCTTCTTAATGGCTTATTAGTTTGGCATTAATATTGTTTTAATCTATAATGGTCTATTTTTCGTATATTGTAGTAGGCAGAATTTCCCCCCTTATGTTAAAGCTGCTATTGATATGCGTAGTTTCAGTGTCCCTTCTCCTATGGGGTGGATGCAAAAAAGCAGGGAATGCCAATACAGGTAATTGGGTCGGCGTTTATAATTCGTTCAACCAACACGATTCTCTCAACAACATCATCATATCAGCTGCGGGCGACAACCTACTAAAGATAGAAGTCAAAGGTGTATCAGGAGGTTATATATATATCTATACAACCTTGCATCATGTGACCATAAATAATCCGACTCAGGCAACAATAAACGAAAATACCAGCATCAGCGGTGTCAACGGCCTGTACAACGTACAAGGAACACTGATGCTCTCAGGCCCCGACATCAGTCTGACTGCTACCGCTACATCCGGCGCTGATGTGAAAAACATCACCTTCACAGGTAGTCGGCAATAGTGGGTATCCGGTTTAAAACTATCTCGCCGGGCTACTCCGTCGCTAACTTCTTTTTACCATATTTGCGCCCGAATAAAATACCCCACAAATGAAATCTTTTCAAACGCTGCTCACCGAACTCAATAACGGAATACTCATCGTCACACTCAACAGAGAAGACAAACTCAATGCCCTCAACAAGATGGTAGTCGGAGAAATCGGCGAAGTGATGCAGGAAGTTTATACTAACGCAGAGATAAAAGGTGTCGTAATCACCGGCAAAGGCAGCAAAGCCTTTGCAGCGGGTGCCGATATAGCGGAGTTTAAAGGACTGGATGAAGCGCAAGGCAAAGCGCTCGCAAAACGCGGACACGATACATTCAATATGATAGAGATGTGCCCTAAGCCGGTCATAGCTGCTGTAAATGGTTTTGCGCTCGGGGGCGGATGTGAACTGGCAATGGCTTGTCACATCAGGATAGCAAGTGAGAATGCAAAATTCGGACAGCCGGAAGTAAATCTCGGGCTTATACCCGGCTACGGTGGGACTCAGAGGCTGGTACAACTGATCGGAAAAGGCAAGGCACTCGAAATGCTCATGACAGCTGAAATGATCGATGCACATACTGCACAAAAGCTCGGCCTCGTGAATGATGTGGTGCAGACTGTAGAACTTTTGGATCACTGCAAAGGTATGGTGACCAAGATCGCCTCAAAGGCTCCCTTTGCCATAGCACAGGTCATACAGTCCGTTTACGCCCACTTCAAAGAAGGGCTGGATGGTTTTGATACGGAGATCACTCTCTTTGGCAAGTGTGTCACTACAGAAGATTTTGTAGAAGGGACAGCGGCTTTTCTGGAAAAAAGAAAGGCTAGTTTCAAGGGATATTGATCCTTTGAGTGGATTGAATCAAAAGATGAGAATTATATGTTTACACGCATTTATATTTTTCACATTTCTTACAATTTTCAACTAAGGACAGCGTCTATTACATACGATTGATTGATCATGCTTTTATTTATCAATCTCAATGTAACCATATCATGCCTCCTTAGCTACACATCTCATCCTGCTGAATATATTTCAGACGCATTATTGCTTTTATTCTTTAAAATCTATTTTCCCATTCTAAATTCATAAAACTATGGAACACAGTTATTATTATCTCATCGCGACCGGTATCGCGATCGTTTTGAGCTTTATTTTCTACCGCCTTATCTTTCGCCTTTTTGGTATCATTATTATTCCCGAGAACCGTATCGGTCTTGTCACCGTAAAATATGTACTTTGGGGAGAGCACAAAAAACTTCCTGAAGGCCGGATCATAGCAACCAAAGGCGAGGCCGGTTACCAGGCACAGACATTAGCTCCCGGTATTTATTTCTGGTTTTGGGTTTGGCAGTATGATGTGTTGCTCCAGCCGCTCACAGTCATACCAAACGGTAAGATAGGCCTGCTGCTCGCACGCGACGGTAAGCAACTTCCCACAGGGCAAATTCTTGCGCGTCATGTGGACTCGGATTCGTATCAGGATGCAGAGAAGTTTCTCAATAATGGAGGATCCAAAGGCCGTCAGGCTGCGATACTACAGGCAGGTTCATACAGGATCAATACGTTCCTCTTTGAGATCATGGTGACAGAGATCTCCACCATACAGGATAACATGGTCGGTATAGTAACCACACTCGACGGTGTGCAGATCGATCAGGGACAAATAGCAGGTAAGGTAATACCCGGTCACAATAACTTCCAGGATGCAAATGCATTCCTTAATGAAAGTGGCAGACGTGGACTGCAGGAGCAGGTGATACTCTCTGGGTCATATGCGCTTAATCCCTGGTTTGCCAAAGTGGAAGAAGTAAAGATGACGGAGATACCGATCGGATACGTCGGCGTCATCATCTCCTATGTGGGAGAAGAAGGCCAGGACCTGAGCGGTGTGGAATTTAAACACGGCAATATAGTGGCTAAAGGCTATAAGGGTGTATGGGCCGAACCATTTGGTCCGGGCAAATATCCTTTGAATCCATTCATCATGCGCACAGAACTGGTGCCTACTACAAACCTGGTACTCAACTGGGCCACTGCACGCACTGAGTCCCATCAGCTGGATAAAAACCTGTCGACTATCACTGTAAGGTCCAAGGACGGATTCCCATTCAATCTGGATGTGTCACAGATCATCCACATACCTAATACACAGGCACCAAAAGTGATCGCCCGCTTTGGGAATATGAACAACCTGGTATCGCAGGTATTGGAACCTACGATCGGCAACTACTTCCGCAACTCAGCCCAGGATAGTGATGTGATTGCCTTCCTCGGTACTCGCAAAGAAAGGCAAGAGTCGGCAAAAAGCCACATCGGCACAGTACTAGAACAGTATAATGTCTACGGTGTCGATACGCTGATAGGAGATATCGTACCGCCTGAATCACTGATGAAAACGCTGACAGACCGCAAGATAGCCGAAGAACAAAAGGTGACATACGATACCCAAAAAATGGCACAGGAGACCAGGCAGGCGCTGGAGAAAGAAACGGCTATCGCCGATATACAAAAGGATATCGTAAAGGCTGACCAGGGTGTCGTGATCGCTAAGCGCATAGCGGATGCCGCAGTGGAGAAAGCAACCGGTGAAGCCAACTCAGTAAGGCTCCAATCCAACGCGGAAAGCGATAAGATGAAGATCATCGCCCAGGCAGAGGCACAGCGTACTAAAATGCTCGCAGAAGCGAACTCAGAACAAGTGCGCCTCATGGCAAACGCTGAGGCTGAGAAGATCGCCAAGACCGGATCAGCGGAAGCAGAGAAGATCCTCGCTATCGGTAAGTCTAATGCTGAATCATATAAACTGTCAGTAGAAGCGATGGGTGGCAATAACTTCACCCAACTGAAAGTGACAGAAGCTATAGGCATGAACAAGATCAAGGTCATACCAGATGTGCTGATCACAGGAGTAGCTGACGGAGCTAATAGCTCGATCAGTGGCCTGCTCGGTATGGAGCTGATGAAACAGATATCAGAAAAGAGAACAGCTGAGGCTAAGGCTGAAAAGTAACAGTCTTTGATATAAATATGAGCGCAGCATTTGAAATATAGTGCTGCGCTTTTTATATTTATAGAATGGCACTCCCAAACATTATTGGTTCCTATTTGAATGACCTGCTGCTATTGGCATTTCCTAATAACTGTCTGGCTTGCAGCGGCTCACTGATGACCGATGAGAAAGATATTTGCTTTAGTTGTATTGATTCATTCCCCGAGACTCATTATCATCTGTCTGCTGATAATCCAGTAGCGCAACACTTCTGGGGACGTGTACCTTTAGCGCATGCAGCATCTTATCTGTACGTCCGCGACGGCAATATGACGCAGACGATGATTCATCAACTGAAATACAAAGAGAAAAAGAAGATCGGGGTCAAACTAGGGAGGTTATATGGATATAAGATGAAACAAGCTGAGAGCCTGTTTCCAAAGATAGACCTGATAGTGCCAGTACCTCTTCATGCGAATCGAAAAAACCAACGTGGGTATAATCAGAGTGATGTGTTCGCTCAGGGGCTGTCGGAGATACTGGAGGTACCGTATGAGCCTAACGTGATGAAGCGAGTGGTAGAAACAGTATCTCAAACCAAGCGCTCGCGCTATGAGAGATGGGAGAACGTGGAAGGCATCTTTGAACTATCAGAACCGGATAAGATAAAGGGGAAACATATCCTGCTAGTAGATGACGTCATCACTACCGGAGCGACGATAGAATCATCTGTGACTACTCTGCTCAAGGGGGAAAATGTAACAGTAAGTGTAGCTACCATAGCTACTGCCGGCAGGTAATAAAAAAAAGGTGCGGGGTTACTCCTCCCCGCACCTAAACATATCAATCAGTACAATGAAAAAACTATTTAGCAGCGCAGAACTTGCCTGTGGCTATTGATCTCCCTTCTGCATTCCTGACCGAATAGATGTAGATGCCATCGGAGAGAGAACCATCCAGCCTGACCTTCATCAAATCCCTATTCATAGTGAATAAAGTTTTTTCAATTATCCTTCCAGCGACGTCTTGTATCCTTATCTCAGCTGGTTTTGAATTTTGCGTTAATGCTATCATGAACTCAGTCCCGGTGACAGGATTTGGATAGATAACAGATGTCAGATCGCTGGAGTTGATATCATCGATACCTGTAGCGACCGGCAGCTCAGTATTCAGATATACTCCACCGTTTGAGTACAAAGTACTGAATGTATTGTCTGTAAAATTGAAGAGCATTTGATAGTTGAATGATCCTTCGCGATAGAATACTATCCTGTTATATATAGGACCGGATGCTTGCCCCTGAGTGATACCAAATGCAGAGGTAAGCGTAGGAGGTGCCGGAGAGCCGCCCACATACAGACTGTCCAAACAGTATTGAGTGATCCTGTCCTGCAGTATGGGGATACTGGTATTGAACCCGGCCTGAGCGGGTAACTGCAGGGTGCCCCAGCCTATGACGGTATCCTGGCGGTTGAAGTAAAAAGCCTGCTGCATAGGTGTATGGTTTAGCGAAGCGGATGATACGCTCAGCTCCATATTTACTACATGGCGCAGGGAACTCTGCCATGCACTATTGCCAGTAGCGGGAAAAGCCACTACAGGCCTCGGTGTGGCGGGATAGTAGATCACATTGTCCAGTACATAGAGCGTATCTGAATTGTTGCCGGTGAATGCTCCCAGGCCATAGGCCTGAGCCGGCACATGGATACCGATCATCTCAGATCCGGCTGCGGTGGTGGTATAGTACTGGTCAAATTTATAGCCTACCGATGGCGTCAGCCCCTTGACCAGATCGCGCACTACGAACTGTGCAGCCGGAAAATCAGGATCGGAGCTGACAGCCTGATAGGTATTGTAGTACACAGTGCCGGACGTAGTATTGATGCTGGAGTAGTTCCAGGTCTGGCTGCTACCCGATGTCGGGATAGCGCCGACCTCGCTGGAGACATCCACTATCCTCACGGAGTCTGTAGGGAGTGGATAGGTAGTTTGATCCAATGTGATCTGGCAGTAGGCCGGGATAGCCGCTGCAGCAAGGAAGAGTGATGTAAGGACTTTTTTCATGACAGTATTTGGGTTAGTGATTTAATACTGCAAAGGAACAATGTGGGATCGGTTGGGTTTCTACTAATAAAATACGTATGGTTGGTTTCTATAGCAACAGCAATGTTTTTGGCCCACGACAGATGGTACTAAAAAAATACTAGGGTGTTCTTTTATTGTTTGAAGGCGCGTACATTAGAGCAATTAATATGAAAGATCAAGATAAATATGACGATGACCCTATCCTCCTGGAGAAGGTGTCCTTTACTGAGTGCCGCAGCATACTGGCCGGCCAGCTCAAAGAGCTGTCGAAAGGTGGCAGCGAAAAAATAAAGATGATCCTCATGGCCCGGCTCGCGATGGCAGAGATGGGCCTGGGCAATATGACTGAAGCAGAAAAACTGATCGATAAGTGCCGCAACCACATACTGGAATACGGGCCGCAGAAAGAACGCGGATATGTGACTTTCCTGATAGCAGTGCTGCTCAGCGCGCAGGCTGACTATGAAAAAGGAATGCCTATGGCCCTCAAAGCGCTGCATATATTCACGACGCTGGATATACCGGTATTTGAGATGAGGGCTCTCATCATGTGCGGGAGGTACTGTATGCGGCTCCATATGACCGACGAGGCTATAGAATATATGAACAGGGCGATAGAGATCAGCCGCAGTCTCGAGGACAGTGCGCAGACTATACTCTGTATGTTCAACCTGAATGATATCAAATCAGAAGTGTTGCCACAATCAGAAACGATCAGGAATGCAGAACAGCTCGTGAAACACATGACAGATACTATCGGCGATGCACCGTCCTATATGAAAGCCAATGTCTATGAGAACGCCGCGCGGGTAAATATCAGGGGCGGCCAGGTGAAGCGCGCAAAGGTCTATGCCAAAGTAGCCGACGATATCAGAGCCATGCTAAAGGAGGACAACGCCACACTGATGCCGGACTACTATATAATGCATGCTATGATCAGCGCTGTGGACGATGATGAGCGCGGGATGCTGGCATATACTGACACGTGTATCTCGCTCTGCCGAAAACAGAAGATCATCCTGGCAGCGCTACAGGCCTATGAGATCAGGTTCAAATATTACCTCCGTCATGGCCAGCCCGACCTCGCAAAAAAATACCTGGACAAGGCAGCGGCTATGGCGCCGGGAGAAGAGAACCACCTATTCGCAAGTATCCTCAGCCAATGCTATAGCGACTACTACAAAGCAACAGGCGATGCAAATAATGAGCTGAAGTACACTAAGAAATCGTATGAATATAAAATGCATGCGCAGCAACTGGTGCTCACACACCGGATCAAACACCTGAACGCAATACACGAGCTGGAAATAAAGGAAAAAGAAAACGAGATCATGAAAAAGGAACTCAACATCAAAAGCCAGGAACTCAACCTATCCAACCACTACCTGCAGCAGAGAAATGACCTGCTCGGCGACCTGAAGGAAAGCATCAATTCACTCAAAAAAGAGAACTCGCAAAGGGAGGTGATCTTCCAGACCCTCTTCCGGAAGATAGATATGGCCTTCAACAAGGAGGAGAATGAGAAAAACCTGTTCAAGGAAAAGTTTGATAAGGCTCATACGGATTTTATCCGGAACCTGAGCAATGAATATCCGAAGTTGAGTGTGACGGAGTGCAGAGTTTGTGCGCTGCTGCATTCTGGTTTTAATACAAAGGAGATCGCTACTCTGCTGTCAACTACAGAAAGGAATATAGAAACACACCGGCTGCATGTCAGAAAGAAAATGAACCTGAAGAGGAATGACAATCTGAACCTGGTGCTGGCGTCGATAAAATTCTAAAATAAGAAGTGTTGCTTCGATAGCGACAACAGGCAGATAAAATTACGTACTAGCATTACACTAAGGAAATAACCTCCTAAGTTCTTCGCAGAATAAATATAAGCTATGATTATAGTCTTCCGCCTTTTGGCGATCCTTTTTTCTTGTCAAACGGCCACTAAGAAAAATAGAAGACTCAAAGGCACCATTATTAGACTTAAGTGATTTATAGAGCTTGAGGCTTTTAGAATTCATGAAGGTTTTTAATCTTATTGCTAATTGATTTTTAGGATCATTAATTGAGCTTGTATCTAGTCTTAAAGAATCATCCAGCAAAGCAATAACCCACGCTTCTATTTCTTCTATAGCTATGGCGTGGGTAACATTACAGTTTGGAATCGTTCCTAACCAATTTGTAATTTGGCCTATTACAAGATTTCGCAAGCCAGTTGAATAATTTTCTAAATCTGCATTTTCCTTAAGCGGTCTGGCTATTCCATAATCCTCACATTCAGCGGTGTCTATATGGACAATCAACAATTTATCCTCATTGGGAAATAAAGAAAAAAACTTATCTACTTCGGTTTTGTCTATACACTCTTGTCTAACAATATTCCAATTGCTAAAGGCATCATCATCACCATCGGTTGCATCTTCTTTAGGTCTAATAAATTTAATGTCATCTGATGAATCAATCGGCACCAATTTGGTAACTATATTGCATATCACCCCACAATCGTCCCAACCCTCAGCAATGATACCAACTTTCATGAGAGTTACATTATCGGATTTAATCCACCTATATAATCTTCAATGAAAAGTTCAGACAATTTGTATTTCTTGTCTGTGGTTGGCTTGGCTTCAACTCTTTGAACAATTGTATGACCTTTAAGATTTCTCCTTACAACAAATAATCTTTGCTCTGGATCCTTCAAATTTAATCCGTCCAAAATTGCGGGGCTCTGAGTTGCTATTAACACCTGCTTATTCTTAATCACTGAAATTTTTGCAATAGCTTTAACCAAATTTTCGCAGAGCCTAGGATTTAAGGTGTTTTCTATATTATCTATCGCGAAAAAACCTGGTGTAATCTCGCTGACCATTAGAGCCAAGTAGAACATAGCATGTAAGGCACCTTCGTTTGTATTCTCTGCGGATAAGATAGCATTACCTCTTTTCATGAATTTGTCCTGCAAATACAAAAGTGATTTTGACCTACCTATCTTGTGACCTTCAAATTTAAGGGCGTTATCACTATCTATAAAAAAATCTTTTAGCCAATCAATGAATTTATGCTGCTTAAGTAATTGAATATCTTGCTCCTTAAAAGAAGATAGCAAAATATCCAATCCTTCTCCAGAAACACCTAACGGGCGAGTATAATTTTCACCTGAATTAATTCCACGCAATACATTTGTCTGAATATTGAATATTACATAATTAATCAACCTTGTATATTGCTTAACTATCTCTTGCTGATAAATTCTTTTGGTGATTAATGGGCGTTCCTCTTTTATAAATTTATCGACTTGCTGTCTAATTATGCCATCTAATTCTTTTTTAGAAAGTGTTTTAGCTTCTTTTTTTAGTTTTTCAGCGACCTGACTTTGGAGTGCTTCCCGGGTAAATATTTTTTCATAAATACTTGTTAACCTATTCAACTGATCCTCCTCAGCTTGGTCAATCCAGTCCCCAAAAATGTTATCTGCTTCAGAACAGCTTAATCGACTTTCAATCTTTTCGTCTTCATCACCTGTCAGACTTAAAATAATAGACCCTTTAGACTTCAATCCTGTAAAAGAATTTATTGTCAAATTGGGTTTTGCTACGCGAACACCTTTATTAAATAATGTTTGAGGATTGAGTTGATTTCCTTTGGCTGCACTCATCATTGCCAAAGCTTCTAAAATATTACTCTTACCGCTTCCATTTGCTCCGATAAAAACATTTATCCTACCAAGCTGAATTTTTACGTCAACAATGGATTTAAAGTTCTGTATAGTTAATTCGCGAAACATAATTGAATTATCCTTAAAGATAAAGAAGTTTTCTTTACTTGTTATTCCTATTGAGGTACTTGGAGATCAGATAGCTATTCCTATCTGAAGCAGAGCGTGAGACGAGCTCTGCTAGAAAGCCAGCAAGAAACAACTGTACACCAACGATGATAGCAAGTAAACCCATGTAGAATAATGGTCTCTCTGTCATGCGGTAAACCTCGAAGACGAATTTGGCCATGGTGAGGTAGACGGTGATCATAAATCCTATGAGAAAACACAATACTCCGAGACCTCCGAACAAGTGCATAGGGCGTTTGGAAAAGCGGGTCATAAATGATACCGACAACAGGTCCAGCAATCCAAAGAGGAAGCGTTCGATGCCGAATTTGGTCACGCCGTATTTGCGAGCCTGGTGCTGGACTATCTTCTCCCCTATCTTGTCATAACCTGCCCGCTTAGCCAGGATGGGTATATAGCGGTGCATTTCGCCGTATATCTCTATGCTCTTTACGACCTCATTGCGATAGGATTTCAGGCCGCAGTTGAAGTCGTGAAGATTGCCAATGCCAGATGCTACACGCGCGGCCCAATTGTACAGCTTAGTAGGAATTGTCTTGGTGATCGGGTCAAAGCGTTTTTGCTTCCAGCCGGATACAAGATCGAATCCATCCTGCACGATCAGGCGGTAGAGTTCCGGTATTTCATCCGGTGAATCCTGCAGATCGGCATCCATGGTAATGACCACATCGCCCTGCGCTTCGCCGAAGCCTACATTCAGAGCGGCGGATTTGCCATAGTTGCGGCCAAACTTGATACCTCTAAGTGTAGGATAAGTGGAAGACAGTTGTTCTATCACAGACCATGACTTATCCTTGCTGCCATCGTCCACCATGATGACCTCATAGCTGAAGCTATGCTCACGCATGATGCGGTCTATCCAGGACATGAGCTCCGGGAGAGATTCTTCTTCGTTATACAATGGCACTACTACTGATATCTGCATTGGTATCCTTTATCCTTGTATCGTATTCTTTTCATTCATCCGTATCAGGTCTTCCGAACTTCTTTTGATAAACATAGCCACAAGTAATGAAAAAACCGCTGTCCCGGCAAGCATCAATCCCAGGTTCTTAGCCATATCGGCATAAGAAGGGTCTTCGATCCTGATCTGGTCCAGTTCTTCTTTTTGCTGCTCGGCTGTCTTATTCATCATTTTCATTTCGCCTTTCGCCTTCTCTACTCTGATGGTATATATCTTTTGGGGGAAGTCCTTATCAATTAATTTATTGACCAGAAGCGTGGAAAAAACATTGCCGACGCTGCAAAACGCAAACACGATATACACCGCGACGAACGCATGAGAAAACGAAATGACATTGTAATTATTGCTTCTGTAAGCTATACCGCTCCATATGGCTAGCATCAATACCATACCGATATAAAATACGCTCATCATGCCTGCCAGAAACATACTCATGAACATGGCCTTGTAAAAGAAATATGACATCAGGCCAAGCATAACCACGGCTACGTAAGCTACCAACCCAACACGTACCGGTATATTAAAACTGAACTTATCCATTCGCCAGTGCCATTTTGTCCTTATGAATGACTCCGATCGCCTTGCCTGTAAACTCTGTACCTATAAAAGGAGTATTCTTTGAGCGGGAGCGGATATCTTTTTCCGTGAAGGTCCATTTTTGTGAAGGATCGAAGAGGGTCAGGTCTGCATCTTCGCCTTCCTTGATAGTACTGGCAGGCAGACCAAGTATTTTTCTTGCATTCAGGGAGAATAGTTCGACCATCTTCGTCGTATCTACTTTGCCGCTAAGCGCCGTGTTTGCTACAGCATATGCTGTCTCGAGGCCTATCATACCATAGTCCGCTTTGTCAAATTCTAGCTTCTTGCATTCTTCATCCTGCGGATTATGCTGGGAGCTGATCGTGTCTATCGTTCCCTCCTCAATGCCCTTGATCAGCGCCGCTATATCCGCCTTCGTGCGCAGGTGCGGATTGACTTTACAGTTAGTATTGTATTGCCCTACTGCTGTTTCGTCGAGGAGGAGGTTATACGCATTGACAGATGCCGATATAGCGAGTCCCTTCTTTTTTGCAGCCTTTATAAGTGCTGTAGATTGTTTGACAGAAATATCCAAAAGATGCAACCGTGAAGCAGTGTATTCCAGCAAATAAAGATCGCGTGATACAGCTATCTCCTCCGCGAGGGCAGCGGCTCCGGGCAGTCCAAGGCGGATACTGATCACACCTTCATTCATCATACCATTCTTAGAGACACTTTTGTCCTCAGGGTGGTTCATCACCAGGCCGCCGAAGGCCTTAACATAAAGGAGTGCCCGCTCGATCATTCCGGCATCAGGGCTTGACTTCAGCCCATCGCTGAATGCAACAGCACCAGCATCGTACATATCATACATGTCCGCCAGGTCTTTACCCTGCAGGTCGTGCGTGAGGGCGCCGACAGGATGCACCGATACGATATTATCTTTTGATTTATTGACCAGGTAGTCTATCTGCGCCTTGCTCTGCGTGACAGGCTGCGATCCCGGCATCACACATACATGCGTGAAACCTCCTGCAGCAGCAGCCCGGCAACCGGACTCTACAGTCTCTTTCTGCTCGAAGCCCGGATCATAGAAGTTCACATTCATATCGACCCAGCCCAGGGACACATGGAGATTGCCCGCCCTGATCTCTTTGGCGCGGGATACGTCGGATATCTTTGCAGCTATCTTTTTGATCTTGCCGTTTGAAATAAGAATGTCGACTACCTTGGTGTGATATGGAGAGCCGGGGTGTATGACGCGCGCTGCGCGGATGATGATGTCCATCGGATAGTTTTACCGGAAACCAAAAATAAGAAAATAAGCGATATATCAGTGGGTATAAAGGGGCAAGGACTTGGGGACGAGAGAGAATACAGCATTCCAACATATGAATCCGGGCTATTTATGCTGCTGTGCGGCCCCTAAAGGGCAGGCTGTTTCATTTTAGTATTTCAACGTCTAAAATGGCGGTATTATTGCTTCTGCGTCGCCTCCAAACCTCCTAAAGGAGAGCTTTAATACATTGCGAAGGATTCATGTATTCTCTTGCCTTTTTTACTACTGAAGCATTG
>JAOQAO010000188.1 GCA_025963485.1 Bacteroidota bacterium
GAGCCTTTTGGTTTCTTTGATCTTTTCCTTTACTGCTTTCGGGACCCAAGTGGGTTTTCTTTTCTTTGGTTTGATCAGCGCTTTCTCTATCATATCATAGAGCTTCTCGATAGCAGTTTCCTTATTGGCAGACTGGGAGCGGGATTCGCTGCTGCTTATTTTGAGATAGCCATCCTCATTTATTTTGGAAGCGAGTTTGGTTGATATGATATCTTTCTCCTCATCAGATATCAGCGCAGAGTTCATGACATGAAATGACAGCTCGATCCTGGTCGCTACTTTGTTTACATTCTGTCCGCCCGGGCCGCTGCTGCGTGTGGCTGTGTATGTACTTTCTTTGTCGAGGGCCCTTTCTCTGATCGGTATCATGTTGCGAAAGTAAAGAAAGCTATCGGATACTATTACATTTGCCGCGATGAAATACCTGACGAGGACTATCTGGATACTATCTGTGCTCAGTCTTTTTACGGATATCTCTACGGAGATGCTGTATCCTATTATGCCCTTATTTCTACAGTCTATAGGATTCAGCGTAGTGATGATGGGACTGCTGGAGGGGATGGCCGAGGCTACTGTGGGGATGAGCAAAGGCTACTTTGGAGCTATGTCCGATGCGAAGGGTAGGAGGCTGCCCTTTGTACAGCTGGGGTATTTCCTCAGTGGGCTTGCGAAGCCTATGATGGCGATATGGAGTTTTCCTGTATGGATATTTGCTGCGCGTACGAGTGATAAACTAGGAAAGGGCATCAGAACAGCCGCACGCGATGCGATCCTCTCGGACGAATCTGCTCCGGAGAATAAGGGCAAGGTCTTCGGCTTCCACAGGGCGATGGATACTTTTGGTGCTGCACTGGGGCCGACACTGGCGTTGGTCCTGATCTATTACTTTCCCGGCAAATATCGGATGATGTTCCTGATCGCCTTTATACCGGCCATGGCGGGACTCTCGCTGACACTGCTGATGAAGGATAAACCCATGGAGCCGCAACCTGACCGCAAGTATAGCTTTTTATCGGTCTTCACTTATTTCAGGGATGGTGGGCCGGCTTTCCGCAGATTGACCATCGGCGTATTGCTATTTTCGCTTTTCAATAGTTCCGATCTTTTTCTACTCATGAAAATAAAAGCCAGCACACACAATGACCAGTATGTGATAGGCGCTTATATCTTTTACAATGTTATTTATGCCCTGGCTTCGTTTCCGCTGGGTGCGATGGGAGATAAGTTTGGCCTCAAGCGTACTTATATTTTAGGATTGATCCTGTTTGCCGGGGTATATACACTGATGGGCCTGGGCAATACCATGGCCTTTTTCATACCTGCGTTCCTGCTGTATGGATTATTCTCCGCTGCTACTGAGGGGATATCAAAGGCGCTGGTGACTACGATCGTACCGCGATCAGAGACAGCTTCTGCTGTGGGCTCTCTCGCAGGACTCACCTCCCTGATGGCGCTTGCATCCAGTACGCTGACGGGGCTGTTATGGAATTATATCAATGGCGAGACTGCACTGCTCATCAGCGCCGGAGGCGCTGTCATTGCTGCCGTGTATTTATCATTCGTAAAACCCGGAAAGGAAAGCGTTAAAACGGTAGCTTGATACCCTTTGTCGCATTCTTTAATTTGTCAGCGGCATCTTTTGCAGCTTTATCAGCCTGTTCCTGCGCTTGCTTCTTAAGAGCATCTGCCTGCTGTTTGGCGGCGTCTTCTACCTTTTTCTTAGCATCATCTACCGTGCTCTTGATGACATCTTTGGCCGATCCACCAGCTCCTCCTACCTTGCCGATAGACACTGTAGGCTTGGCCACAGTGCCACCTACCTTCAGTGTGACGTTGATGGTCTCAGGCATTTTGAATGGTACTCCGGGTATCTGAGGTATCTGGCTGATAAGGCCACCTGCCACTGAGGTTAGCTCCTTGCTCGGTATGTCGAAACGGACATCATAATCTATTGTCTCATCAAAGCCGTTTGAGCCCTGAACGTTCATGTTATAGCCATTACCGAACTTAAGATCTGTTGGATCTACATTCACGCGGCCATTTTGAAATTTGATCGTGGTCCATGCATTGGTAATAGCGAGGTTGTCCAGTGATTTGACCTTGGTAGCATCCGCTATCTTCTGAAGGATAGGAAGGCCAACAACTTTAGCAGATGGTATCTGCACTTTGCCATTTCCCTGTAGCGAGTTGTAGTCTACGCTCATGTCTTCTTTAAGCGAACCTGTACCAGAGAGGTTGGAGGCAAAAGTCCCTTGCAGGTATTTCATGACCGGAGCCATTTTGGCTGCCATGCCCACGGCGTTATATGTCTGCTGCATATCGAAGTTCTTGATATCATAGCTGAATGTCACCTTAGGGTTTTTTGTGCCTTTGGTATCATAGAGTGCACTGATCGTAGCTGAGCCTCCCAGCAGATTTGCAAATAGGTCGGACAGGTTTATAGATTCATCGAATATGCGGATGGTACCCTTGACATTGGTCAGGACCATTTTGTCATACAGTATTTTGCCAAATTCAGATTTTGCAGTGAAGTCTATGCCTTTAGGTACATCAAAGTATTGAGGGCCGCCTGCAGGAGCTTTGGTCGTACTTTTAGGATCAGCCGGGCTCTTCTGTGCGGTCGATGTTGTATTGTCATTCTTTACGAGCCACTCATTGGCATCAAACTGATTTGATTTGAGCGCTATGTAGCCGCCGAGCTCACCTTTATTGAACAGATAGCCTATCAGGTTGTCTATCGCTCCGGTCGCGCTTATGTCGCTTTTGCCGAGCACTGCATTGAGATTGTCCAGGGATACTTTCTGCGGATTGAAGGTCAGGCCCAGGCTGGATACTTTGACAGCCATCGGTGTCTGCTTGGAGTCATAGACCATGTTGGTGACCTTCAGATTACCGGAAGCCTGAATGGCCTGGTAGTTTTTCTTTTGTACATCACTCATGCGGCCTTTGAATTCCAGTGCAGCTACCATCAGACCGGTCAGCTGTTCGAGGCCTTCCATAGGATAGAGCTTGGGTACGCTGGCCAGATCCAGTTTGCCATTGATCTTGGCTGCGACATTGGGATCGGACACCGGTGTGCTGATGTGTATTGTGGCGTCTATCGGGTCGTTGGCTATGTTCAGGTGCAGCTTGGATATATCTACTACGGTGAGATCAGCAGAGCCCTGGGGTTTATCGACATTAGCCGCAATATTGATACCGGTCACAGCGCTAGGCAGGGATGGATACTGGAACATAGCATTGTCCACTTTCAGGTTGAGCTTGATGCCCGGCAGGGTAGTAGAGTCGTATGAACCTTTGACCTGGCCGTCAAGTGCGAGTGAACCGGAAGTCTTGATCTTGTCAAAATCTTTTTTGAAGATAGCAGGGATCAGGGACAGGATGCTTTTGAACTCTGCTTTCTTGGATTTGAAGGTCACATTCATGCCGATATCTTTTTTATTCATCTGAACGAATCCGTCAAAAAGCAGACCGAGGTCGTTGATGTCTATTTCATTTTTGGCAAAGGTGTATTTAGAATTCTTCTGGTCGACGTCCACATCATTTTTAGCATCGATCTTAGCTTCGCTCAGGTATGACACCGCTCCGCTGCGAAAAGTCAGTGAGGCGATCTTTGTCTGAGTGCTTAGTTTATAGAGGTCCTGGGTCACATCGCCACTACCTTCAAAGTTGAGGTCGCCGATAGACAGATAGGTGCCGCCTTTCTGATCATCATAAACGATATATCCGTTTTCGATCTTGTATTTATTGATCTCCAGTGCAAAGTTGGAACCACTGCTGCCCGTTTTTTCTTTAGTCGGTTTGGTGATATCCCAGTTGGCCTGGCCTGCTTTATTGACCACAGCATATATCTTCGGCTGGGAAATGACAAGCTGTTTTACCTTGTATTTCTGGCCCTTTATCACTGTCATGATGTCCAGTACTACCCTGAAATCTTTTACAGATATCAGGGTATCTTTTTTGAAATCATCCACTCCTATCACGGTGAGGTTGCTCATGCCGAAACTCAGATTGGGAAACGACCTGATCAGGGAAAGGTCATAACCGGTATAATCTACCTTAGCTTTGATCTGTTTATTGATCTCGGTTTTGATAGCGAGATTGATCTGATCCTTGAATAAATACGGGACCGCGATCAGCGCGACAATGAATAGCACAATAAATATGGCAAAGCCGATCAGGATTTTTTTGAGCATATGGGTTGGGTTTTTATATGGTCGGGTCAATAATTGTACCAAAAGTACAGTTTTCAATCAAACCGGTATACTAACCTTTCACACATATGTAGAAAAGCGCGAAGGGGATTTCAATTCCTCGTTATAACCCTCAAAGGGTTTAAAACCCTTTGAGGGTTGCTCTAGCATGGGCATGTCGCATCCATGTTATAAAAAAGGAACAGTGTAGATGGGCACACCTATCCAAAATGAAAGGGGACACCTTCCGGCGTCCCCCTCCTTGCATATGAACTCTTTAACAAATCAGATGACCTTTTTGATCTTGGCTATATCATTGGGATCGAGCTTGGCTCCGATCACATCGACAGATACTACGATCTGGTATTCTGACTTCTCAGCGTCGAGGAATGCACCTACCTTGCCGAGTCCGCCCATCACGCCGCCTTTTTCTTTGAGGTGGTCATTGGTAGATTTGAGCAGGGCGAATGGAAGATCGAATGTTTTAGCAATGACCTCGCCTTCCTTGATATCAAAGGCCTGATTCAGGACCACTTTACCCAGTTCAAATGTGGTGACCTCTTTGTCATCGCCTTTGCCCTTGGTATAGATCTCTTCCATTTTAATATCTATGCTTTTGATCTTCTGGTCGCTTTTGCCAGTGATATTGACGCTGCCTGAGATGCTGGAGTCGCTTACTTTGAATGATGCCGGTACGGCCAGTTTCACAGATACAGTACCTATCCCGAGAAATTGTTTGATTTTTTTGATGAATGACATAGTTGCTTTCTTATTGGTTGATTAAATGATTTGATTGTTTTATTTTTTGCTGGCTTTCCTGATCACAGCATCATATTTGCTGCGGGCATCGCTGGCCAGATCGCTTGCCTCTGTGGCGTCCTTGATAGCTTCTTCCAGCGTAGCCGGTTGCGCATCGTGAAATTTATTGATCGAACCCTCCAGTTTGTCATATGCTTCAGACATATCCGAGCTGACCTGTTTCCATACACTCGATGGGTACTTTTTGCCTTGTGCTTTCTTCTGGCTGGAGTTTGCTGATTCTACATTTGATTCATAGCTGGTCATTGGGCTAAGCAGTTTGCCGTACTCGTCGTTAGCTTCGCGCATTTTGGCTGCTTTCTCTTCTTCTTTGGTGATCTTGGCAGCGTCATCCCATATTTTGCTTGCATTGGTAAATGACTGATCAAGCGATGCAGCAAATGCCGGATATTTAGCTTTGAAATCAGTGGCTTTTTTCTGGTTTTCCTTCCATGAGGTAGTTTCGCCTTCTACTTTAGGTTTGCAGCCTGACATGAGGACGAGTAGCGTAATAGCCAGTGGGAAAAGGGTGGTTTTTAAGGACATAATGTTGTGTGGTTTAGGATGAAGTAAATAAAGTATATGACCGCAATGATATGCAATCCACTACGTCCGGACGAAACAATATTTGAAAGGAAATCGGAAGTCTGTTCTTAAAATAAAAGGCCTTCTCCCTGAAAATAAAGGGAATAGCTGATCAATAATCGTGTGCAGGAAGCTGGGGGTCGGCCTTCTTTTTGAAGTCGCCACGCTTTAATGCCCTTATAAATTCTGCCCAGGCCAGCGGGTTAAATATATTTTGCGGAGCCTGCTGACCGTAGTAGTATGCCTGTGCCGCCCGTATCTGCATATAGCGCTGTGCAGCTTCTCCTCCATCTATAGGCAGATCCTGTGCGAGGGCAGCGAGGAGTGAGGCATTGGTATTGTCGGCAGCCCGTTGCTCAAGGCTTTTATCTAGTTTGAGAGCCAGAAATGCGGGGCGGAATTTGCTTCTGTCGCCCCAATAGTAAATATCAACTTGAGTAAGCGGATAATTCGTCCTGGCCATCTGTATGATCGTAGAGAGTTTATTATCTTCCACATTACCCGGGACTATGTAGCTGGTGGGTACGTATCCAATACAAGTGAGAATGAGCGTATCACCTTCATTGACCGCGAAAGAAAAGAAACCATCCGCACGTGCATATCCTCCCCGCGTGGTACCTCTGAGGCCGATATGCACAAATGGAATACCGATCATTGAATCTGACGACATGGCAAAACCGGAAAACTGAACGACAGGACGCTCCTTTTTCTGAGCATGAAGCATACCCGGCATCAGGATGGCGAGCAAAAGGATATATAACAACTGTTTCACCACGATCAAATCTATTGTAAAGGTACGAATCTATATACTTATTATATACAAAAGCGGGGCCATAAAGAGCTTTCGCAAGTTTTAACATCACATCAGCAATTATATTGTGCTGGCACTGTGTATTATTTACAGATATGGATCGCTGTAACTATTGATATAGCAGGCCTTCGCAAGCATAGCAAGTGAAATGTTATTATGCGGCAATTGCATATCCACCCGGTGTTGTGGAAAACCAGTCGTTCAAAAAATCTCAAAAAATTGGCAATACCCTACTATTCAACTACGTTTGAATGTTAATACCATCCATGAAGTCGACTACCGCATATTTTTATTCGATCTTCGCTACCACACTCGTGCTGGTAGTGATGGGCGTAGTGATCACGATGGCTATAGAAGCCCGCAAAATATCTGTTGCGCTCAAAGAGAACCTTATGGTCGAAGTGGTGCTGGCAGATGATATAGCTCAGGACACTGTAGATATGCTCTCTAAATCGCTCGCAAAGGAAACCTTTGTTAAAAAAGTGGTATTCTATTCCAAGGAGCAGGCGGCTGAATCGCTCAAAAAGGAATTTGGTGAAAACTATCTCGATATCCTCGGCGGCTACAATCCCCTCTATCCGTCGTTTCGTATCAACCTGAAAGAAGCCTACGCCAATCCGAAAAGCTCAGATCGAATACAGCGCGAGCTGCAGTCCTTGCCGGATGTCAAAGAGGTACATATCCAGCGTACGGTGCTTGGGGAACTTGACAAGAGCCTGCGTAGCTTTACATTTGTAGGCCTGGTAGTAGGAGCGTTGTTCCTGGCGTTTGCTGTATCGTTGATTTTCAGTTCTATTAAGTTGGATATTTTCTCCCGCCGCCAGGTGGTCAGGAGCATGCAGCTATTTGGGGCTACGAGGTGGTTTATTATCAAGCCATATCTGGGCAGGAGCTTATTTAATGGACTGATCAGCGGAGTACTGGCCTCCATGATCGTATATGCCATCAGCTACTATTTGCATTACGAATTTTCGGAACTTGTATTGACCACAGATTTGTTTATTTTCGCCATGCTCTCGGGTATACTGGCGCTCTCAGGTGTGTTTATCACACTGCTCAGTACACTCATAGCATTGTCCAAGTATTTAAATTACAAACTAGACGATCTCTATTAAACATCATGGCAACTACAAAACCGCAACAAAAGCCAAAGGCTACAGTCACCACAGCAGCTCCTGCCAAGCCAAAGAGGACAGAAAGTAATCTTCCATTCCTTTTTGACAGGCAGAACTATATGATCATGGCGGCGGGTGTAATAGTGATCATCATCGGATTTCTGCTGATGGCGGGCAAAGCCAATGATAATCCGGCTGTATTCAATGCTGACGAGATATATAGTTTCCGTCGTATCACGCTCGCACCTGTAGTGGTGATGATAGGTTTCCTCATCGAGGTTTACGCTATTCTCAAAAGACCTGCAGTCGCCGCATGACCACTATCGAATCCGTCATACTCGGTGTCGTAGAGGGGCTTACAGAGTACCTGCCCATTTCATCTACGGGCCATATGATCATCGCTCAGTCACTCCTTCACATAGAGAGCTCCAAGTTCCTTAGTATCTATCTGGTCAATATCCAGTTTGGCGCGATACTGGCGGTGATAGTTTTGTATCTGAGGCGGTTCCTGAATTTCAAAGCACCCAGTTTTTATTTTAAGCTCGCTTTGGCATTCCTACCTATCGGCGTCCTGGGCCTGCTTCTCAATAAGGTAGTGGATGAACTGCAAAAACACGTAGAAATAGTAGCTATCTCCCTGATCGTGGGAGGAATTGTTCTGGTGCTTACTGATAGGATATTTAAGGGCCAGATACATGACAAGGAGCCACTGCATACGGACGCTGATAGCGCTACCAAGTCTGACCCTGATGGCTCTGGTATAAAGTTGACGTACATGGAATCATTTTTTGTAGGGTGTTTCCAAACGCTGGGTATGATACCCGGTATGTCACGCTCTGCGGTCACGATCATCGGCGGCCTCACACGCAAACTGACAATGCGCGAGGCGGCGGAGTTCTCATTTTTCCTTGGAGTGCCTACTGTCGCGGCGGCGGCTGTGTTCAAGACCTTTAAGGGGTTTAAGGATATACACGGCGATGAGGTTTCCCTGCTGCTGATCGGCAATGTTGTTTCATTCATAGTAGGCATGATAGCGATCAAATATTTTGTGAGCTTCATATCCAGGCATGGTATGAAATGGTTTGGCTACTACCGCATCCTGGTGGGATTAGCTATCCTTTTGCTCCCTTATATTTTTCATATTTCTTTTCAGATCAAAGAAGCAGGGAAGTGATGGATTTCGCTGCCGGCACCGTACTTTTGGTCAATAAGCCTTTGCACTGGACATCCTTTGATGTAGTCAATAAACTGCGTAATGCACTCAAGCGGAAGTATGGCAGCAAGATAAAAGTGGGCCATGCAGGTACGCTGGATCCGCTGGCTACAGGGCTGCTGATCATCTGCACCGGAAAGTTCACCAAAAGCATAGACACCTATCAGGCACAGGAGAAGGAGTATACCGGCACACTGCTGCTGGGTGCGACTACGCCTACACTCGACGCAGAGATGGAGCCTGATCATTTATTCCCGACAGAACATATTACGGCCGATCTATTGCTGGTAGCGGCCCAGACATTTATCGGAGAGATACAGCAGGTGCCGCCGATATACTCGGCACTCAAAATAAAAGGGCAGACCGCCTATAGCGCAGCGCGCAAAGGGATAGAACTAGAGATGAAACCGCGCACCGTCACTATACATGAGTTTGAGCTGACAGAGATCGAGTTGCCATCAGTTTCATTCAGAGTGGTGTGTAGCAAGGGTACCTATATCCGCTCTCTCGCCCGCGACCTGGGCACAGCGGTCGGCAGCGGCGCCTATCTCACCGGCCTGTGCCGCACACGCAGCGGCGAACATAAGCTCACAGAAGCATGGGAAGTGCCTGCCCTGATCGAGTATATCAATGATCAGGTATAGTATCTCTTGTTTTCAGGTTTTCTGCCATCCCGACTTTCCTTCTCTTTCCTTACCTTTGCTGTATGCGCGTGTTCAGAGATTTACATCATTTGCCTGCATTCAGAAACGCAGTCGTCACCATAGGCACTTTCGACGGAGTACACAAGGGCCATCAGAAACTCATCAGCCGTATCAATGATATAGCGCAGGAGATAGGAGGGGAGAGTATTATTATCACCTTTCATCCGCATCCACGGCTGGTCATCAATCCTGATGACCGCTCGCTGAAACTATTGAATACCATAGAAGAGAAAATAAAACTGCTCAGTGAGTGCCACATCGACAATGTGGTCGTCGTTCCTTTTTCACGCGATTTCTCAGAGCAGAGTGCCGAGTCTTATATTCATGATTTTCTGGTGAAGAACTTTCATCCGGCGCATA
>JAOQAO010000023.1 GCA_025963485.1 Bacteroidota bacterium
ACTCCCCCCAAAGCACTTTTGTATCAAGTCTTTTTCCTCCAATAAAATGCCTGTTACAGGACTTGCATTTATAGCGTTGTTTACCTCGAAACTTGCCAAATTTTAAAGTAGATTTTGACGAACAGAAAAAGCAGATTTTTGATTCATGACCTTTAAATAACCTCTAAGCTAAACCTACCATAGCTTTCAAGAGATTTTAACAACACAAATGTCCATTAACCCAACAAAATTTGAATCGTAGCCTTTGGGTGGGAATTTCCCTTATGATCATTCTTATCATCATTAGATTGATCCTTCACGCCATCTGGTAAGGTTATTATTTATTCTCCTTAAAAATCCTTCCTGCAGCGATAGCCGCCGTATCCTGCGGTACAAGATTTACAGCAAATGTGGTGAGCTTATTCATCAGTCCGGGCAGTACGACTGATTTGTTTTTCCAAAGTCCCTGGAGGCCTTCTTTGGCTACGGATTCGGCTGTCATTACATATTTTGAATACTTACCTTCTACCTTGGAGGTGCCTGCCACGGCAGAGAACTCGCTCTCCGTAGCTCCGGGACAGAGGGCGGTGACATATACATTGCGCGACCTCATCTCCTGGCGCAGTGCACGGGAGAAGGATAGCATAAAGGATTTTGTCGCGCCGTATATCGCCATGTATGGCACAGGCTGGAATGCAGCGGTACTGACCGTGTTCAGTATGTACCTGCGGCGGCTTCCATCCGTCCTCGTCAGGAATTGATGCGCCATGATGACCATCGAGTCCATATTGAGGTGCATGACCTGCAGGTGATTCTCCACCGGCTTATCCGCAAATTTGCCAAAGTGCCCGAAGCCGGCATTATTGATCAGCGTATCTACCGACAGTTTTTGTATTTCCACCCAATCGAATATCCGTTTAGGTGCATCCTCATCGAGCAGATCGGCCGCGAGGTATTTGACATCGACCTTCTTTGCAGCAAGTTCTTCTGCGAGTTTTTTGAGGAGGTCCTCGGAACGCGCTACGAGTATCAGGTTTTTGCCCTGCTTAGCCAGTTCCTCCGCTATTGCTTTGCCTATGCCTTTGCTGGCGCCTGTTACAATGGTATATGTCATATTAATTTCGTTTAGTCGTATATGTGCTACTGCCGTACTCATTGCTCAGTACCAATGAATCAGGGGTAAGTAGTTGAATTTTAAATCTTGCCTTCCTGCCCGGGTATTTGATGATCAGGGAATCGCCATACACCTGATAAGCAAAGTAGTCATTACCCATTGCCTGCTCTACATCCCAAACCCCTCTTGTCTGAAACCTGTAAGTCGCATGAGCAGGTTCGTCCTTACTCCACCAGCTATTCAGCAAGTATCTCATCTTGATCTGCTTAGATGGCACATGAGCCGACAATGTAACTAAAGCAGAGGTTATCAATACTATTGCCATCATTTTCATAGCCCTAAATGTAAATAAAAAAGCCATCCTTACGGGGATGGCCGGAATCACATATATGCGGAGACGGTTATTGTTAGTTGGGCGATGAGCACTTATGACACAGTGGCTGCTTCATCCTAAGGGCGGAGAGACGGACGCTGAGAATAATAAAGTAATCATCACCTGGAGTAGATCAGTATCTTATGGCTGTGGAGTTAGACAGATAAGTAATAAGAGATTTGGCATGGTTTCCGTCTTTTGTGGTTTCTATATTTAAAACGAATGATCAGCTTTTATAGTGTGTCGTAGACTTTCCAAGTCTCTTGTATTTAACGTTTGTTTTGATCGATAAAACACGCTTTGAAGATAGAAGACTTGGAAAGTCTCACTCCTATTCAAATATTGAAGTATAACACTACTTTAGCTTCCTGAAAAATATACGCAACATGAAATTTGGAACAAAAGCTATACACGCCGGTGCGGAACCGGACCCTACTACCGGCGCTATCATGACCCCCATATACCAGACCTCTACCTATGTGCAGGAGAGCCCTGGCAAGAATAAAGGCTACGGCTATGCCCGTGGCAAAAACCCTACACGTAGCGCGCTGGAGAAAAACCTCGCAGCACTGGAGGATGCCAAGCACTGTATCTGCTTCTCATCTGGCATGGGCGCTACCGATGCCGTGATCAAAATGCTGCGGCCCGGCGATGAGGTCATCACAGGCGACGATCTGTATGGCGGTTCGTACAGGATGTTTACGAAGGTGTTCGCGCACTACGGTATCAAGTTCCACTTCATCAATCTGACCGATGCACAGAATATCAGGAAGTATGTCAATGTCAATACGAAACTGATCTGGATCGAGACGCCTACCAATCCGACAATGCAGATCGTAGACATAGAGGCTTGCGCTACGATAGCTAAAGAGCATAAGCTGATCCTCGCTGTCGATAATACTTTCGCATCTCCCTACCTGCAAAACCCGCTGTCGCTCGGCGCCGATATAGTCATGCACTCTGTGACCAAGTACCTCGGCGGCCATAGCGACGTAGTGATGGGCGCACTGATGATGAATGATGACAAGCTGCACACGGACCTGGCCTTTATCCTCAACTCCTGTGGCGCCAATCCCGGACCTATGGATGCGTTCCTGGTAATGCGCGGTGTCAAGACCCTTCACCTCCGCATGGAGCGGCATTGTTTCAATGGCCGGAAGATCGCCGAATTTCTCAAAACACATCCGCGTATAGAGAAGATATACTGGCCGGGGTTTGAAGATCATCCTAATCATGCTATAGCGAAAAAGCAAATGCGCGACTTCGGAGGCATGATCTCGTTTGTGCTGAAAGGCGCATCTGTGGATGAAACTTTCCGGATGGCATCCTCATTTCATGTATTCTCCCTCGCCGAGTCGCTCGGCGGTGTAGAATCCCTCATCAATCATCCTGCCACTATGACACATGCCTCCATTCCCCGCGAGGAGCGTGAGCGCGTAGGTGTGGTAGATAACCTGCTCCGCCTCTCAGTTGGAGTAGAAGATGTAGAAGATCTGATAGAAGACCTGAAGCAGGCACTGGAGACAAAATAAAGTGTATGTCCGGTAAGCAACTTATCATCAAAATCCAAGGGGAGCGGGTGTATTTCAATCCGGCATACGCTATTGACCTCCGTTGTACTAATATACCTTATCAGCATATACAGTTCCGAGCCAAACGTGATATATACTGGAGAGTAGAAATGACAAAATATGAACCGCTCGTTCAAGGTCTTTTCCTAAAAGTCCTTTCTTATGACGACCCTGACCTAAATACCTTTAAGTCGCAAATCCGCAAACGTGATATTGCCCATATCACATTTGAATCCATAGATTGGGGGCAGATCGAACCATATCTGAGTTTCTATGATAAAGGCCAAATAAAGAAAATTACTGACAACCCATTTGATACTCAACAGCAGCATGATATCCGCATAGACACTTCTATCTCGCTTTCTGAGGTTCTTTTTAAACTTGGCTATGTCAGCTTTATAAAACGAATCCCTGAAATCAATCGTCAGGTGGTTTTCCGAATACCCAATAGTTATATCCTTCCAGAATTCGACTGTATCAAATTCTGGTTCAGTCGTGTTCTTAAAACGAAAAGAATAAAAGTTTCTGCAACATTAAAGCGTGAATACAATACCGAAACAGTGATCGCCCACTCTCCGGAAATAGATAAGATAAATCATGAACTGATCGACAGTATCAAAATACAACGAACCTATGGACTGATGAAAAAGCCTGCTTTGCTTGCGCCTGATAAATCCCTCTTCACCTCCGATGACATCTTCGATCAGTTCAAAGAAGAAACCAATAATGTATTTCGACAAAAAGACCTCGATATCTTACAGATCCTTTCGGATAGCGGCAAAATCAGAAATCGCAAGCAGTTAGAATATCTTTCCGGTTTAAAGCAATCAGCAAATAACAAAAAGATATACCCTCCATCCAAATTTTGGTTTCCTGTTTTTAGCAGAAGGCGTACGATACAATCATTTTGTTTGGGAAATGGTCAACTCAAACGCAACCTATATATGGAGCCTGGGGAAATCCGAGGAGGACATACACCTGCAATACCGACGAATAGAAGATGCGATCAATAGCATACGCGAGGCAGGAAGGCAAAACTATCTGAAAGGATATAAGACTTCACATATAGACAATGATCTTCTTTTTTCACGTGTGTAGCACGAGGATATATCATCTCCTCTCAAAGATAGTTTCCCTCTGTGGCGTGCCCGGCTGGATGAAAGATTAATTTGATCCAATAGAAAATTGTTTTATTTATCAGCAATAGTATCGCCTACAAATGAATAAAAACAAAATATTTGATCTCCTTGAGCAGAAGTACAAGGAGTATAACAAACCATTCTTTATCGATAATGATCCCGTACAGATCCCTCATCGTTTTTCTAAAAAGCAGGATATAGAGATCGCGGGATTTATTGCTGCGACCTTATCCTGGGGGCAGCGCGTGACTATTGTCAAAAACACGAACCGTATACTGGAGTGGATGGACGAAAGTCCGCATGACTTTATCCTGAATCATAAGGATAAAGACCTTAAGCGCTTTCTCGGTTTTGTGCATCGCACTTTCAATGACACTGATCTCTTATACTTCATTGAGTTTTTCAGATGGTTTTATAGTGGGCATGATTCTTTGGAAGAGGCCTTTACTCGATCACTGACTAAAAAGGCTCCGCATATTGAATCCGCTTTGGTTGGGTTTCAGGAAATATTTTTCTCGCTGGAAGATCACCCGCTACGTACAAAAAAACATGTCCCCTCTCCTATCCGTAAATCTACCTGCAAGCGCCTTAACATGTACCTGCGCTGGATGGTGAGGAAGGATAAGGCAGGCGTCGACTTTGGTATCTGGAAGAATATCAAACCGGCTCAACTCCTGATGCCTCTCGATGTACACGTAGACCGGCATGCCCGCAGGCTGGGACTCATCACACGTAAACAAAGTGACTGGCAGACGGTGCTGGAACTCACGGATAACCTGCGCGGATTCGATCCTAATGATCCGGTCAAGTATGACTTCGCGCTGTTTGGGATGGGTGTGGACCCTTCATCTAAAAGCAAGGCTTAAATACAGACTATTTTAGCTTCTCATTATTCTGGTGGCGGTCGCTGTCGCGGGACGAACCTCACCCATCTGCCTTCGGCATCTTCCCTCTCCGAAGGAGAGGGAAGAACCTACTGAGCAAAAGACAATGCGTAAGGGTACTTCTTACTTGAGCTTTTCATTATTCTGGTGACGGTCGCTGTCGCGAGCAGTCTTTTTGTCGAGATTCTTTTGGAGGGCATCTGTCAGGTCTACGCCGGTTTGATTGGCGAGGCAGATCAGTACCCAAAGGACGTCGGCCATCTCGTCGGCGAGGTCGACTTTTTTGTCGGACTCTTTGAATGACTGTTCGCCATACTTGCGCGACATGATACGAGCCACTTCTCCTACCTCCTCCATGAGGATAGCGGTATTGGTCAGTTCATTGAAGTAACGGACACCTGTAGTGGTGATCCATTTGTCTACTGTTTGCTGTGCTTCTTTTATGGTCATATGTTTTACCCCCAAACCCCCTGGGGGGGCTTTAACAGCCTCTCATTTTGTTTGCGGGATTTCCATTTTTATAGTTAATAAAACTTGTTCTATATTTTGCATGACATCATCTGCACTGAAACGTAACACTTTTAGCCCTAGCCGTTCCATTTCTTCATCCCTGGCATTATTGTTCTCTTTATTTTCCGCGATGTGATGTATCTCACCATCGATTTCAACCACCAACTTTAAACTATGGCAATAAAAATCTGCTATGTATCTGGAGATCGGGTGTTGTGATCTAAACTTTACTCCTAACTGCTTCTCTTTTAAATACTCCCAGAGCTTGGATTCTGTAAAAGTCAGGTTTTCGCGCAGTTTCTTTGCATTTTCAAATATAATTGGACTACTCCCATAAAACATCGAATTAGCATTTTGCATTTCCGTATCACTGATCAAAGAAGCAGAATCAACCCCAGAAATCACACGTGTATTAAAGCCCCCTTCAAGGGGTTTGGGGGTCCCGCGCCTCTTCTCCATCTCTTCAGCTATTCGCTTTGAGTCATAGGCATCTATCTTCTTCAGATTGTCTATGACGCTGGCGTAGCTTACATCGTTTCTGTTCTGGCTGAGTTTGCTAGAAGCTTGTATCCTTTCTATGGTGATCTCCAGGCCTACTACTCCGCGCAGGTCTTTGTCTAGAATGTCTCTGGGAATATCGTCGAAGGCGAGTGGTTTCTCCGCATGAGCAGTCTCATAACGCTTCATCAGTCCGCGCAGCATTGTGACAAGGGCTTCCCCTTCTATGATCTCTGCCTTGCCGTACATGTGAACGGCTTTATAGTTCCATGTAGGAACATTTGCCCGATCATACCATGAGGGCGATACATAACTATGCGGGCCCATGAAGATAGCCAGTACCTCCGGCTCGTCTTCAAAATTCCTCCATTGGGGATTGGCGCGGGCGATATGTCCGTGAAGTTTCCATTTGCCCTCATCATCTATGACCAGCTCCAGTGGAATGTGCGTAGCCCATGGCAAACCATCTACAGTAGAAACCAGTGTGGCAAAACCAAATTCTTTGACGAGTTCAGCGATCTCTATCAGGTCTTTTTCTTCAAAATGCTTAGGTACATACATGCTACTCTCTATTCTTTGAATCAATATTGATCGTCACGGGACCGTCGTTGATGAGGGCTACTTTCATATCTGCGCCGAACTCTCCCGTTCCCACGTTTTTACCCAATTCCTTTGCCGCGAGAAAAATGAACTTCTCGTAAAGAGGAATCGCAATATCTGGTTTCGCGGCACGGATAAATGAGGGACGATTACCTTTTTTGGTCATGGCATGAAGAGTAAACTGCGATACGATAATCATATCACCATTGATATCCTTGATGGATAAATTCATCAGGTCGTTTTCATCGGTGAAGATACGGAGGTTGACCAGCTTGGCAGCGGTCCATTCCAGGTCTTCTGTGGTGTCCGCTTCTTCAAAACCCGCCAGCACCAATAGTCCTTTATTGATCGATGAATGCACATTCCCCCTTATAGTGACGCTTGCTTCGGATACTCGCTGGATGGTAACTCTCATTTACTGATTTACTAATTACGATTTACAATTTGATATTCCGGATTCAATGCAATTACTCCTCCCAATGTTTATAATTCGCCTTGTAGTCGGCCATGATGGTGAGGTAGTTTATATAGCGCTCTTCAGATATTTTATCGTCGAGATAGGCTTGCTTGACGGCGCAGCCGGGTTCATTGTCATGCATGCAGTTATTGAACTTGCATAGCGGGATATATTTTCTCATCTCGACATAATAGTGGCTGATCTCCTCGGGCAGGAAGGCCATGAGCCCAAACTCCCTGACCCCCGGCGTGTCGATGATACGCCCGCCAAAAGATGTATAGTGCATCTCTGCAAAGGTCGTTGTATGCATGCCTTTGCCGGTCATTTTGGAGACCGCCAGCGTGCGGAGATTGAGTGCGGGGTCAAGTTTATTGAGCAGAGAGGATTTCCCTACACCGGAATGGCCGACTATAAGGGTCGTCTTATCTTTGAGCAGTTCCATGACCTGGTCCGTCCCCTCACCGGTATGGGTAGAGGTAAAATAGACCGGATACCCGATATTCTTATAGATACCTGACACATATTCCTGCTTTTTGATCCCTTTAGGGTCGAGGATATCCTGCTTATTGAAAACAATATGTGTCGGAATGTGATAGGCCTCAGCGGTCAGCAAGAAGCGGTCTATAAAGCCCGTCGAGGTCCTGGGGCTGGCCATAGTGACTATGAGCAGGCACTGGTCCAGATTGGAGGCGATGATCTGGCGGGCATGCTTATGCTTGGGGGATGAGCGGACTATATAGTTCGTCCGTTCTGCTATTTCCACGATCATCCAGTCCCCGTCTTCATTGTCTATGGTCACACGGTCGCCTACGGTCACGGGATTGGTGTCCTTAGATTCTTCCAGACGGAAAATGCCCTTGAGTCGGCAGGAAAGGGTCTCTCCGCCTTCGGTATGCACCTCATACCAGCTTCCCGTTGATTTTACTACCGTTCCTGTCATGATCGGTGACAAAGATATTTAAATAGCCATTAATCAAAATTGCAATTGAACGACGCATGGCGTAGGGGATGCCCCACGCTAAAGGCGGACCGCCCCTTTGGGGCTTAATACAGTAAATAGCCAAAGACGAACAGGCGCTTGTCCAAATTCCGGCATAAAATGGCCCTGTCCTGCAAAAAGGCCAGAACGAAGGATGCCACTTACAGAGAGTTATTAACGTCTATAAGGTGTTGTTAATTTTTTTATTAGCCCGTTTTTGAACTTTAAAGGAAAAGGACTAAATTTCAATCTCAATTGCCTGATATGAAGAAATTGTACGTAGCCTTATTTCTACTAATGAGTGGAGGTGTGTTCGCTCAGGACATACATTTCTCTCAGTGGTGGACCGCGCCTGTGTTCATGAACCCTGCCATGACCGGTAAATTCAATGGCCTTGTCAGGGCTACTTTTGACTACCGCAATCAGTGGTTTCTCATCCCTACGCTGAATCAAATCGCTCCCTATCAGACCTATCAGGCATCTGTGGACTATTCTATCGCATCTGAGC
Source organism: Bacteroidota bacterium (assembly GCA_025963485.1). Taxonomy (GTDB): domain Bacteria; phylum Bacteroidota; class Bacteroidia; order Chitinophagales; family LD1; genus UBA1941. The sequence continues at coordinate 8,613 of JAOQAO010000023.1, forward strand.
GCCTGAACAATAATAAATTTGGTGTAGGCATCCAGTTCGCTAATGATAAAGCAGGTGACGGCGCTCTGAGCACTAACTCAGGCATGATCTCTATCGCTTACCATCAGGCGGTAGACCGCTATGGCAAATCGCACTTATCTTTTGGCCTACAAGGAGGATTTGTGATGAAGCAAGTGCATATTCAGGATCTTATCTTTGAATCACAACTCGACGGTTTTG
>JAOQAO010000240.1 GCA_025963485.1 Bacteroidota bacterium
TCGATGGTATACTATCCCAGCCCGATGCACCAGCAGAAAGCATATGCATCTCCGAGATTTTCGGATATTGACTTCCCGATCTCTATCAGGTTAAGCGATTCTGTGTTATCATTGCCCATTCACACAGAGATGGCTAAGGAGCAAATGGAGTATATCGCCAGATCGGTGACAGAGATCATAGGTTAATTCACAATAAATTCAATTTTTTACATCAATGAAAATAGCAGTAGTAGGGACAGGATATGTGGGATTAGTGACAGGCACTTGTTTTGCCGAGACGGGCAATGAGGTGACGTGTATCGATATCAATCAGTCCAAAATAGATATGCTCAATGCCGGCCAGATGCCCATATACGAGCCGGACCTGGATGTACTTTTTGAGAGAAACAAAAAAGAGGGCAGGCTGAAATTCACTACTTCGCTCGTCGATGGTATCAAGGGAGCTAAGATCATATTCCTCGCACTGCCCACGCCTCCGGGAGAGGACGGCAGCGCCGATCTCAAATATATACTCGGAGTGGCAAAAGACCTCGGTCCGATACTCAGCCAGTATGTAGTGATAGTAGATAAGAGCACCGTGCCAGTGGGCACTGCCGATAAGGTAAGAGCTGAAGTAGCAAAAGGGGCTAAGGTAGAGTTTGACGTGGTGTCCAATCCTGAGTTTCTCAGGGAGGGTGTCGCTGTGGAGGATTTTATGAAGCCTGAACGTGTAGTCGTGGGTACTTCTTCACATAAAGCGCAGGACGTGATGGCTCAACTTTATGAGCCATTTGTAAGGCAGGGCAATCCGGTGTTATTCATGGACGAACGCTCGGCAGAGATGACAAAATATGCAGCGAACTCTTTCCTCGCTACTAAGATCTCATTTATGAATGAGGTGGCTAACCTCTGCGAGAAAGTAGGCGCGGATGTAGACCAGGTGCGCAGGGGCATCGGTACGGACTCCCGCATCGGCAAGAGGTTCCTTTTCCCCGGACTTGGATATGGAGGCAGCTGCTTCCCAAAGGATGTGCAGGCGCTGCATCAGACCGCTTCGCAGAACGGATACGATTTCAGCATCCTGGACTCAGTGATGAAGGTCAACCAGATACAACGCGAACTGTTTCTCAAGAAGATATTGGAAAAATATCCTGACGTAAAAGGAATGACCATCGCCCTGTGGGGACTGGCGTTCAAGCCTAATACGGATGATATCAGGGAAGCACCTGCATTATTCCTGATAGATGAGCTGCTCGATAGAGGGGCTAAGATCAGGGCGTATGATCCTGAGGCTATTGCCCATGTGAGATCGATCTATGGAGATAAGGTTTACTTTGGTACGGATCAGTATGATGCGCTGACGGGTTCTGATATACTAGTCATTGCTACTGAGTGGAATACATTCCGCTCGCCCGATTTTGACAAGGTTTCATCATTGCTTAAAGAAAAGGTAATATTTGACGGCAGAAATTTATACAGCTTGCCTCACATGAATGAACTTGGATTTTACTATTATAGCGTAGGCAGAAAAACAATAGGATGAGCAAAGCGAGAAAAAGGATATTGATCACAGGAGCAGCGGGTTTCCTCGGGTCTCACCTATGTGACAGGTTTATCAAGGAGGATTACCATGTTGTCGCGATGGACAATCTCATCACAGGCGACCTGCGTAATATCCAGCATCTTTTCAAACTGGAGAATTTTGAATTTTACCATCACGACGTGTCGAAGTTTGTCTTCGTACCGGGTGAGGTGGACTATATACTGCACTTCGCATCACCTGCCAGCCCGATAGACTATCTCAAGATACCTATCCAGACGCTGAAGGTGGGCGCTATGGGCACGCACAACCTGCTCGGGCTCGCGAGGGTCAAGAAAGCGAGGATACTCGTCGCCTCTACATCAGAGGTCTATGGTGACCCGACCGTGCACCCGCAGACGGAGGAGTATTGGGGCAACGTAAACCCTGTAGGCCCGCGCGGCGTATATGATGAGGCTAAACGATACATGGAGGCTATCACGATGGCCTACCATACGTATCACGGACTGGAGACGCGGATCATCCGTATCTTCAATACTTACGGCCCGCGCATGAGGCTGAATGACGGACGTGTACTGCCGGCATTTATCGGGCAGGCGCTGAGAGGGGAGGACCTGACGATGTTTGGCGATGGTAGCCAGACGAGGTCATTCTGCTATGTAGCGGATCTCGTAGAGGGAATCTATCGCTTGCTGCTGAGTGACTATACGCAGCCGATGAATATCGGAAACCCCGAGGAGATCACGATCAAGGAATTTGGTGAGGAGATCATCAAGTTGACAAATTCGAGTCAGAAGCTCATCTCTCTTGAACTGCCGAAAGATGATCCTAAGCAGCGTAAACCGGATATCACCAAGGCACGGGAAATACTCGGATGGGAGCCGAAAGTGAAACGCGCAGAGGGATTGAAGATCACTTATGATTATTTCAAGACTTTGTCGAAAGAAGAATTATTCAGCGGGCACAGGGATTTTATAAATGGAAACAAGTAATTATTACGCGCACGAGACAGCCGTCATAGACAAGGGCTGTCAGATAGGAGCGGGGTCAAAGATCTGGCACTTCAGCCATATCATGCCCGGCTGCATCATCGGCGAGCACTGCAATGTAGGCCAGAATGTGGTGATATCTCCTGAGGTCGTGCTCGGCAATAATGTCAAGATACAAAACAACGTGTCGATCTACACCGGCGTGACCTGCGATGATGATGTATTTCTGGGCCCGTCGTGTGTCTTTACCAATGTGACGAATCCGCGCAGTGCGGTGGTCCGTCGCGGACAGTATGCAAAGACGCATGTAGGCAAAGGTGCGAGCATCGGCGCTAATGCGACTATCGTCTGTGGTCATGATATCGGGCAGTATGCCTTTATCGGCGCAGGTGCGGTGGTGACCAAGACAGTGCCTGACTTTGCGCTGGTGGTGGGAAACCCTGCGAGGCAGAGAGGATGGATGAGCGAGTTCGGGCACAAGCTGGAATTTGATGCCAATGGAAAAGCTACCTGTCCTGAAAGCGGACAGGAATATGAACTGAAAGAGAACGCTGTGAAACGAATAGCCTGATCGACCGCGGAGGCGGAGAGGCACGGAGAATACAACGGAACAAAATATATCTAAATAAAACATGTACCAGCAGTTATTAAATAAGGAGAAGAAGCTTGCGCTGATCGGACTAGGCTATGTGGGCCTGCCTATCGCATTGGAATTTGCTAAGCGCATCTCTGTGATCGGATTTGATATCAATCCTAAGCGTGTAGAGATGATGAAGCAAGGGATAGACCCGAGTAATGAACTGGATAAATCGGCCTTCGAGGGATGTGATATACAATTCACTGCCAATATCGAGGACCTGAAAGAAGCGTCCTTCTTCATCGTGGCCGTTCCTACGCCTGTGGACTCGCACAATGTACCTGACCTGAAACCGGTACTGGCTGCATCGAAGACGATAGGCTTGGCGTTGAAGAAAGGCGACTATGTAGTATTTGAATCTACGGTATATCCGGGCTGCACTGAGGAGGACTGCCTGCCGGTAATCGAAGAAGTATCTGGACTGAAACTAATACAAGACTTTAAGCTAGGCTACTCGCCTGAACGTATCAATCCGGGAGATAAAGAACATACGCTGTCCAAGATCACCAAGGTGGTATCGGGCTGCGATGCAGAATCGCTGGACACTATCGCTAAAGTGTATGAAATAGTGGTGAAAGCGGGAACGCATCGTGCGAGCTCTATCAAGGTAGCCGAGGCTGCCAAGATCATCGAGAACACGCAGCGCGATGTCAATATCGCATTGATGAATGAATTGTCTTGTATCTTCGATAAAATGGGTATCAATACCTACGAGGTACTGGAGGCTGCGGGTACGAAGTGGAACTTTTTGAAGTTCTTCCCTGGACTAGTGGGCGGACACTGTATCGGTGTGGACCCATACTACCTGACCTATAAGGCAGAGGAACTCGGCTATAAATCAGAGGTGATCCTCGCAGGACGCCGCATCAATGATGACATGGGTGCGCGTATTGCCAAGAAACTAGTACAACAGCTCATACAACTCGATAAAACAATCGCTCATACTAAGGTGCTTGTAATGGGTGCTACATTCAAAGAGAATGTGTCTGATATCCGCAACTCTAAGGTGGTGGATGTGATCAAGGCGCTGAAGGAATTTCACGTGCATGTCGAGGTCACTGATCCATATGCAGATAGCGAGGAGTTTCATCATGAATACGGTGAAGTGCTGACTGCGGATGTCGCAAAGGACTATGATGCTGTGATCATTGCAGTGAACCATGACAAGTTCGCGGGATATGATGAGAGCTACTTCAAAGGCATACTCAAGCCGGATGGCATACTCGTGGACATAAAGGGCGACCTGAGGAGGAAGATCAAGAATCTGAAATACTGGTCGCTGTAAAAACGATGAAAGCTTCTGGTATCATATTATTTACTATTGCCTTTGTGGTGCTTATGACAGGATGTGGAAAAAAAGTTCCCCCTATTGTAATATCGGGATATACAACGCGTGATACACAAGGCAATATACCAGCCGGAGGGTCGATAGATACTACAGATTGGGGCTATGACGATAAACTGCCCGATCAGGTAGTTGATTATATGAATTCTTACGACCTGCATATCGATCACTCGGAGAGCCATAGCGGTACCTGTGCCAATATCATGGCTTTCGCTAATCCCTGCACAAACGGATTTTATCTCAACTACTCTACTACCTGTGCCAATACGTACACTATAGCATATGTCGTGGTGACGAAGGATTTATTCCCGTGTCAAGGCACAAGCTATCTTAGTACTTCATCCAATACCACAGTATTTGTGGATATGAGCGCACCCTCGCTAGGCAGGGACCTCTACAGGGTCTATTACCGGTTTTATGACAGGCAGGGGACGGTTTTCTATCAGGGGCATGGCGACATTTCAAAACAATAATAGAATCTAACTTAGAAATAAATGAAAAAGATACTCATCACCGGCGGTGCCGGATTCATAGGCTCACATGTGGTGAGGCTTTTTGTCAATAAATATCCGGATACACAGATCGTGAACCTGGACAAGCTCACCTATGCGGGTAATCTGGAAAACCTGAGGGATATAGAGAATGCTGCTAATTATAAATTTGTGAAAGGCGACATCACAGACGCTGCTTTTATCAATGACTTGTTTCAGGAGGAGCAGTTCGACGGTGTGATACACCTCGCAGCAGAGAGCCATGTGGACCGCTCTATATCCAATCCGATGGAGTTTGTCATGACCAATGTGATAGGTACGGTCAACCTGCTCAACGCAGCTAAGACTATATGGAAGTGCAATAAGGATACGGAGTTCCCGGCGGGCAAGAGGTTCTATCATGTGTCTACGGATGAGGTGTATGGTTCGCTGGGAGAGGAGGGCTTCTTCCTGGAGACCACGCCGTATGAGCCACAGTCTCCGTACTCGGCTTCTAAGGCAAGCTCGGACCACTTCGTAAGGGCTTATTATAATACTTATAACCTGCCTGTAGTGCTGACCAACTGCTCCAATAACTATGGTGCAAACCAGTTTCCTGAGAAGCTGATCCCGCTCTTTATCCATAACATCAGGAATAATAAATCACTGCCTGTTTATGGCGATGGCAAATATACCCGCGACTGGCTGTGGGTGAATGATCATGCGCGTGCAATAGATGTAGTGTACCATACCGGTAAGCTAGGCGATACATACAATATCGGTGGATTTAATGAGTGGCAGAATATCAATCTGATCAAGGTGCTCATTAAGATCGTTGACAAAAAACTGGGTCGCGCTGAAGGTGAATCTGAGAAACTGATCACCTATGTAAAGGACCGCCCGGGCCATGACAAGCGCTATGCGATAGATGCCTCCAAGATCAAGAATGAACTGGGCTGGGAGCCGTCTGTGGATTTCGAGCAGGGACTGGACAAGACGATAGACTGGTACCTGGCTAATGAAGAGTGGCTGCAGAACGTAACCAGCGGCGACTATCAGCGGTACTATGAGAAGCAATACTCATAATTTGAGAATTCGGCGATTTGAAAATTTGAAAATGAAATGCAAATTTCATAAAGCCATTGTCAGAAGCAGATAACAACAATCTTAGCGAGTCGAACTATAGGAGTGCTATCAAGGCATTTACCTGGAGGGTCATAGGTTCGCTGGATACTACTTTCATTTCTCTTTTCCAGACGGGTGACCTTACGATCTCGGTCAAGATCGGATCAACTGATTTTCTCTCTAAGATCATACTGTACTACCTGCATGAGCGCGCATGGATCTATTTCCTCGGACAGAGAACCCTGACGCATCTTATTTCCTTTCTCAAAGCAGTGTCATGGCGTACAATAGGGTCAGCGGATACGGCGTTCTGGGGATGGGTGTATACGGGCAATGCACTAACGGGCCTCAAGATCGGAGGCTATGAGCTACTCACCAAAATACTGCTCTACTATATCCATGAGCGGCTGTGGGCGCGGGTGCCAATAGGAAGTATACGGAAGATGATGGATAGGATAAAAGAGAGATTTAAGTAATTGTTCACGGCGATGAGGAGGTCACTTTATTCACAAAATATTATTTATGTCGTGGCCCGTATGGGCATAAAAAAACCCTCCGGTGTATCGCGGAGGGTTTTGGGTATAGTTGCAAAGGGACGCTTGTTATAGTGTGTAGCTGAGTTGCAGCGTATAGTTGCGCGGTGCCTGGAACTGGCCGGGGCGGGCCATCCATTCGGAATTTGTCACGTTCTTGACGATAAAGGCCATCTTAAACTTAGGGGTCGGCTTGAATCCAAGGCTCAGGTTGAGGACATGGGTACCCTTATTGCCTGCGGCAGCCTGGGCGTCACGATAGCTCTTGAGGCCTGCAAATGCTGAAGACTGGGTTGCAAAAAGGCTGCTGACAAAGGCGTAATCGATGTTCTCCTGGTAGCTAAGGTACTGGTAGTCTATGTTGAGATCCCACTTCTTGTACCCGACATTAAATATGACCTTGAATTGATGGCGGGAGCGGTATTTCAGCACGTTATTTTTGGAAGATGATGTCATCGCATACGTCAGCGTCGATGAGTCAGGGTTGGTCACAGGGTCATGGTTGGCATCATTGGAGGTGCGGGCTATGACCGGAAATATGGTTCCGTTCAGATTGTATTGGATCGTAGCCTCTGTTTTGATAGTATCACCAAACTGGTTGGTCATCACGAGCTTTTTATTCCAGTCCAGGGCGCGTGGGTCTGTGTAGGTATAGCCTATTATCAGACCGAGCTCGAAGTTCTTGCCGACCTTGCCCTGGAGGCCAGCAGTGATCTCAGTACCGAGGATCCGGGTATTGCCGATATTCTGTGAGGAGAAGCCCAGTCCGCCGAGTCCTTTGGTCGAGTTAGGATCTCCAAACTGGCCGAATGTAAACTCCATCATGTTATTGTAGAAATTGGCAAAGAATGAGGCATCTCCGTAGCCCATCCAGTTCTTACCGAGCTTGAATGCCTGCTTGAGGCCCAGCTCGGCGCTATAGCCTTTCTCCGGTTTCAGGTTAGGATTGCTATATACACCTAGTGGTCCTACGAATGTGTGTACATAGAGCTCCGCGAGCGACGGATAGCGGAATCCCATGCTGCCCGAAGCACGCAGGTAGGTACCTTCAGTTATCTGATAGTTGATACCGATACGGCCCAGGGGATACTTCAGCGTGGTGAGGCTGTTGGTACGGCCTACGACCACATAGCGGTTATTGACAGAATTGAGGGTGTCTTTGTCCGCATTGAAATACTCCCAGCGGCCTCCCACACTGACGGTCAGCTTGTCAAAGAATTTTTTATCTATCTGTGCGTATATGCCGATATTGCCACGATCATGATTGCCTATGAGGGATGCGCTGTCACTACTGCCCTTGGGTGCGCGGGCGAGGTCATATTCGCCTACGATACCGCTGACAAATGTCAGCGCGATTTTTTTAAACTGGCGTGAATATTGAAATTCCGCATAGTTCTTGTGGCCGATAGAGCCCTGCCCTGTAGTATTGATATTGGATGAATTGAGGTATCTGTAGCGGAAGGTAAAGCGGTTGTCCAGTTTGTCGTAATAGTTGATAAATGGATCGATCACATAGCGGCCGTTATGATATATAGTGATTGTGCCCGGCAGCGGCTCATAGCCTTTCTTTCCGACGCTGTCCCAGATGAAGAAAGTCTTGCCCCAGCTATAGTAGGCTACTGCATTGATACCCAGGCTGAGGCCTTCGATCTTCTTGGAGCGCCAGCGGATCTTAAAATTGGCGTGCATATCTGATGCATCCGAGGAGTCGAGGTAGCCCCGGTCAGTGGTGATGCCCAGCCCGGTGATAAAGTCAAACTGGCCCACCTTGCGGCGGTCAGCCATATTGATACCTGTGAAATACTGCTGCTGGCCGGAGAGCCACCATTTCATATCGCGATCAGGCGGTGCACCGTAAAATCCTGCGTAGGTGGTGACCTTTGTAAATGGCTTGTCAGTAGGCCAGGCAGTGCGGGCATTGATAATGCCATTGAGCGCGCCGGAGCCATAGAGAGAGGATGCTGCCCCTTTGATCACCTCGACCTGCTCGACATTCTCCATGGGGATCACCGACCACTTGGCATCGTCTGCATCTGCTGTAGTGATCGGCAGGTCATCATAGAGTATCGCTACGCGTGAGCCTGCTCCGTATGACCATCCTGATCCTGAGCGGATATTGGCCTGGCCGTCGGCTATCGTCACGCCCGGGATCTTCTGCACGCCGGAGGAAAGGTCGGTGATGTTCTGATTGGCCAGAGTGGAGCCTTTCATGACCTCGAGGGTCGCTACCTCCTCACTTAGTTTCTTTTCAAATTTACTACCTGTGAAGACGATTTCGTCTATAATACGTGCATTTTGCTTGAGCGTCACATTCTGGGTGACGTTTTCGTTTTCTATTACAGTTACCCTGATCTTCGTATCTGTCAGGTTGATATAGTGATAGGTCACATCATAAGTGCCGGCTGCTATAGTCAGTTCATAGTTGCCATCCAGATCGGCAGTGGCCGCCTGTCCTTTGGAGGCATCTATGACAATGGTGGCACCCATCAGGGCTTCGCCCTTATCATCGACTACCCTTCCGGTTATTTTCCCATTTTGGGCATACATGGTTAATGAAAAGACAATACAACAGAAGGCAGAAATGAATTTTTTCATAAAAGATGTTATTTGGATTTTGACCGGGGCTAAACAATAGATTTTTTTTGATAATAAAAAATCGGTGCTGACACCTACTTGTTAAATGTTTTATTTATATGTTTGGCGCGCTCACGCACATTAGAACTTGTCTGGGGTTAATCGTATCTTTGTTATCTTAAAATAACTACATAAAACGCAATGAAAAAGATCTTACTATTATGGATGTCGGTGGTTTTTCTGGCTTCTGCGGCTTCTGCCCAGTGTGTCGGTTGTGTTCCTTCTACTGCAGGATGTAATCCTAACGGAGGTATCTGCGGACACTCTGTGGTCGGTATGGCCAATCACCCATACACTACCAATATCAGCTTCTACATGCCTAAAAGGCTAAACGACCCCGCTATCCTCAGCCAATGCAGCTGCAATGAGGTCGACCTGCACACGATCAAAATCACCGGCGTGGGCGGATTGCCTACAGGTGTCAATGCTACCTTTGACCACGCCAATCAAACCTATGATGTACAGGCGGGCGACTCACTGGGTTGTGCTAATTTCTGCGGTACGCCACTGGCACCGGGTATCTATCCTATCACGGTATATATAGAGGCACATGTACTGGCCGTGGGCACGCCTATCGGCAATGTCGACCCGGGTCCGCAAAACCAGACCTATAAGGATACTATGATCATCCTGCCTGATACTTCAGGTGCTATATCTTCTTTCAACTATACTCCGCACGTGAAACTGGACTGCGATTCGTTGCGTCTCGGGTTCAATGCGCTCCTGTCTGCTCCTTCACCTAATCCTACCAGCTATGAGTGGAACTTCGGTAGCGGACAAACATCTACAGCGGTAAATCCTGCAGGTACATACAGCTATAATACTCCGGGCATACATCCGGTATCATTGAGAACGATTTTTTATCAATACCGCGTCAAGCAAGTACATGTGTACACTATAAGCGGCGGATATACAGGCGATATAGAAGAGCTCACTACTGTCCAAAATCCTGATCCTTATATCAAATTCACTTCTCTCGGGTATACTTCGGGTAATGTGAGTGACACGAAAACAAACATAAACTATAACAATCTGAATCTCCTCCTGCCTATGGGTACTTCGAGTACCAGCATGGAGCTGTGGGATGCAGATAACGGTCCTCCATTCGGATCACAGGATGACCTGATCGGCACGTATAATATCAACATCATAAACGGACTGGATACGGCCTACTGGGCTAGTGGCAACGCAAGCGGCTTTGTAGTTTATGACACTGTGTTTGCCAATAGCTTCACTGATACCCTCAAGGTAAATATCGAAGGAAGGCCAGCTACTCCGCTCGTCCTGACCGCCTCTGATTCTCTGTGCAAAGGTGACTCTACCAGGATGGTCATCACACCGATGTACAGCAATGTACAATATGAGTGGTGGAGGGATTCTGTATTTATACTCGCGGCTACTGATTCAGTATACTGGGCTAAGGATGACGGAAATTACAGGGTCAGGATCACCAACCTCGCTACAGGATGCTCTACCGTGAGCGATACTCCATATACTAAACTCAATGTGAGCGGCCCGATTCCATATTCAGCTAATGTCGTCTACTCAAATGGCAACCATACACTGTTCCTCAATCCATTCTCTGCTACCAGCTATGCGGAGTGGTACTTTAACGGTACTCTGATCACAGGACAGAATGGCGGTACTATACCATCTCTGGGACCCGGTGTCTACAAGGCAGTAATATATCCGGTAGGATTCCCACAGTGCAGCCTGACGTCGGCTGACGTGACGGTGACTAATGTCGGTATAACAGAGGCAGCAGAGGATATATATGACCTGTCTGTATTCCCCAATCCGAATAATGGATCATTCACCCTCCGTGCCAATGTGATCACCCTCGGCGATGTGTCTGTGAAGATCATTGATATGCTGGGCAGGGATGTATACCAGAAAACACTGACCAATCAGAATGGAGAGGTCGTTCAGAATATCGACATCTCGGGCCTTGCCAAAGATGTATACACGGTTCAGGTTTCCTCATCTATGGGACAAGCTACCAAGAGGGTAGTAGTCAAATAAGACTTCAACAAAAAACTATCTCAAAAACGCCTCCCCTTGCACATAGGGGAGGCGTTTTTCGTTAAAGCAACCTGAGGTCAGGGGCAGCCGAACCAGAGGTGCATTTTATTGGTAATTAATGGCTTTTCGCCGATTATATGACCAAATCGCTTTGGAGAACAGAAAGTCTTTAATTATATTTGATGCGATTCGACAAACAATAAACAAACCAAATCACAAACAATCATGAAAAAATTTTTTACTACGCTTGCTCTCGTTACAGGTCTTTGTATAGGCGCTAATGCGCAAACAAGCCTTTATTTTGATCCAACTGTTTTCTCTCCATGCCAGGGTGCTACAAATAACATCACTCCAGGCAGTGGTACTACTCCTGGTCTGTCCCCATCTGATACCGCTCTGCCATGTGCAGTCCGCGGAAGCGTTGTAAGCGATACGATTTATTTCACGAATTTCACCCAGGCCAGCGGTCAAAATGTTCAGTCACTCAAGATAGATTCTCTCTATCTGCCTGCAGGTCTCTGCTGGTCTAGCGATAAGGCAAATAGCACATACGGTCCTGGTGAAAATGGTGTGATCTACGTCACTGGTACTACTAACGTAGCTCCTGGCCGTTACAAACTGCGTATCATCGTAGATGTGAATATCGGTGTTCACATCAAGGGTGATGCTGAGGTATTGGCTAGCCTCAGGTACTATGTACGTGTAGCTTGTGCTGGTGATCCATGTCCGCGTCTGGATAAGACTGACTCAACTCACGTATTTGTGGCAGATGCTGGTGCAACCTGCACAGTAGGTGTGACTGAAGTAAGCAGCACTATCTCTGGCCTCACAGTATCTCCAAATCCATTCGCTTCTACAGCTCATATCGCTTTTGCATCTGAGGTAGAAGGTACTTACACTATGAAGATGACTAACCTGCTCGGTGCAGTAGTTTCTTCTAAAGAAGTAAACGTGGTAACTGGTAGCAATAATTTTGAGATCAACAGGAATGGTATCTCTGCAGGTATCTATACTGTGTCGATCTCTAATGGTCAGAGCGCAGTATCAAAGAAAGTGATCATCGAGTAATCGATTATTCATACAAGACTTTGCAAAAGGCTTCCATTGGGAAGCCTTTTGTGTTTTTATGGTATACGTTATTCGGGATTAGCTACGATATATTTATCTTAGCACTACTCACCAAACAAAATAACCCATATGCACGCCAACATAGGAATACCCGAAAATCATCTGCAGCCACTCTCTACGCTGCTCAATACACTGCTCGCAGATGAGTATGTACTCTACACCAAGACCCGCAACTATCACTGGAATGTGACAGGTGCCAGCTTTATGGAGTTACATAAACTCTTTGAAAGCCAGTATGAGCAGCTCGACACCATCATAGATGATACAGCGGAGAGGAGCCGGGCGCTGGGGCACTATGCACTGGGCAGCCTGAAGCAGTTCATCGCTATCACTAGGCTCGTGGAGGAGGAACCGGCTACAGACTCTAAAATGATGCTGCAGAACCTGCTCAATGATCATGAGACGATCATCAGGGTACTGCGCAGCGACATTACTACCACAGCTGATAAATACAAAGACGCTGGAACCAGTGACTTCCTCACAGGGCTGATGGAGCAGCATGAGAAGATGGCATGGTTTATCAGGGCGCATCTGGGATAATGCAGACCTTACAGTCTTGACCCCAGATGCTTTATAGCCATCTGCTTATATATATTAAGATCGGGGAGGGGCTGGTCAGTTATCTTGGCTTCCTCGTCCCATCTGCGCATGGTGATATTGAGGTCAAACAGCTGATCTGCTTTGAAGGCTTTGGCCTCGTCTTCTTTCATCGGACCACCTTGGAATTCCAGGGTCTTTTTGCTCGCTTCTGATAGCCTGTTGTAATACTCCGGATCAGCATAAGTCAGATAACGCTTTGCATTGACATGCTGCTCGGCAAGGGTTGCGACCTTTTCACTGAAGCCCATTTTTCGCAGGAATGCTCCGGCCTCTTTCTCATGATTCTTACGACCGAAGCTTCCCATAGTATCTTTATTCTCACTATGAATGAGGTAGCCTATATCGTGGAAGAAAGCAGCTAGCACCACTTCGTCATCATAGCCTCCGGCACGCGCCAGCTCAGCACTTTGGCACATATGCTCCAGTTGTGAAACATCTTCGCCATAGTATTCTTCTGCACCATGTTTTTCATATAATGCGAAAATGCTGTCTACTTTTTGCTGTATTTCGTCTTGTGTCATAGCTGGTGATTTATTTCAAAGTAAAGACCTCTATCTCAGAATTGTAAATTTCTAATTTCCAATTTTAAATAAATTTATAGCTCATACATCAGATTGCAACCCCTGATCTCGGACTGGTCGAGGCGTCCCATGACCTCAAAGCTGCCGTCTGCAAATATACGCCCCAGGTCAGACACGGCAAGAAATGAACAAGAATAAAGATTCGCGAGATCAATGATATTGATTAAGCCGGTTTTCCCGACAGGGAGATACGCCATAGGATCATAAGGGTCGCGGACGGATACTTTCATCCATGGCGGGCAATTGAATATTCCTTCGCCTTTGGAATAAGCCTGAGAGAGCAATTCGGTCATGCCATACTCTGAGTGTATGGTATCTGTGGAGAAAGCCTTTTTGAGAATGCTATGTACTTCGCTGCGTGTCATTTCATTGCGCTGTCCCTTCATGCCGCCAGTCTCCATGATGATGGCCCCGCTTAGATCTTGTGGAAACTCTTCTGCAAAATCAAGTAGTGCATAGGTGACACCAAGCAGCAAAACCTTCTTGTCTATTTCCCTGACAGCGGATATGCGCTTATTTAGTTCGGTAAAGTCCTTATTAATAAAACCGCTGAGAGGGTTTCCGGACAGGCGTATGAGGTGATCTGCCATATACAGCAGTGATGACGTGCCGCGCTCGATATATGACGGCAGCAATGCCAGTATACAGTATTGATCCGGAGAGCCATAAAACAGCTGGAATGCGTTCAGATAACTCTGCTCATAGAGGCTTAGGTCAGCTACCATATGACGGCTGGGAATAGAGCCTGTCGTTGCACTGCTTTCAAATATTTTTTGCGCAGCTTTATCTTTATCTATTACAGCATGTGATTTGAAAAACTGTACGGGAAGAAAGGGAATATCATAAATGCTCTTAACAGCATCCGGCGGCCTGTGCATCGCATCGCAAAACTCGCGGTAAACCGGTGTATGCTCATACTGATAGCCAAAGATGCGAAGTGCACGCTCGTCAAAGTGGCCTTGATCCCCACCGAATACCAGATCTGTTAAGCTTTTGGACAAAGAAATTTTTCAGCAAAATAGCAATAAACGGTTCAAATTTTAGTTTCTTAGCTATAGTGAAAAAGTTATTCTTCATACTCAGCGCAGCAGCGCTTCTTGCCCTCTGTGGATGCGTAAAGCAACCTACCTACTCTGATATTCCCCACATCGACCTCAAGAGTATCTCCAAGACTTTAGTCACTTTGCCGGCCGGGGGGCCGACTACTGATACCGTGCAGGTTACCCTGTCTTTCACAGACGGGGATGGCGATATAGGGATACCGGAGAATACACTGGATACCTCCTGCGCCAATTGCCTTTGCACCGACCACTCGACTGACAACCATGTCATAGCCAATAGTGCCTGGGATATTTTCTATTATAGCTACGCTTCGGGTTTTCCCGACAGTTGTATCAGTATACCGGGTATCGGGACTAAATACATACCGGTGAGCTCTAAATATTCAGCCTTGCAGGGAGATATCACTTTTTCTCTCAGCGTAGAGTGCCCCGGCACAGGTACTGTTGATACACTCCGCTATTCTTTCTTTATCAAAGACAGATCAGGCCATCTGAGCAATCGCGTTTTGAGTCCGCCGATAATAGTGGATTGTAATTAGAAAAGTGAAGAAGTGATAAATACAAGTGACGGGGTGACGAAGTGACAAAAGCTGTCTGCTACCTGTCATTTTTTAAATTCTATTTCAGGAAAGTTTTTGTTCCCCAATTTCAAGTCACTTCTAATGGCTTTGATTAATTGTGTTAAATACATGGCATTTTGAGCATTTAATTTGCCCATTACTTTTTCTTCGAAGAGTAACATTTTTCGAACAACCTCTTCACTCGCTATCAAAATTAGACGATCTCTTTCAAAAATATATTTCCGCAACAATTCGGGATTGGCAGCGTCAAGCCCGAGGTTATGCAAAGCTTCAATATATGAGATGTAATGTTCTTCTTTTAGCTTTCTAGTTTGAAGTACGATATTATTCCGATTACTGAGCCAAGCCCCAATAAATGACACTAGAATTGCAGAGAGTGCTCCTAAAATGGAAATATATAAGGCCATATAAATTATTTATAACAGGAAAAATAATTCTGTCTGGGATTTCGCAGAAGCAATATAACTTTATTCCTATTACCTGATCAACGTCAGTTTGCTCATCTTATAAAATAGTTTCTCAGGATATATCTTCTGATAGTATGTGACGAAGCACGTATAGACCTCTGATGGCTGTGATACGCCATTGACATTACCATCCCATCCTGCATTTCCATCACTTTGATATACGAGCTCACCCCATCTGTTGTATATTTTGACAGAGGATACGGTGGTGCCATCTATCGCGGCGACTTTATAGAGATCATTGCGACCGTCACCATTTGGTGTGAAGGCGGTACCGAGCGCGACATTGGCCGGAGGAGTACCGACGAGGATCAATCTGCATATCTGTGCGCTACAGTTGCTGGAGTCTATCACCTCTACGCAGTATTGCGTCGCTCTCTGCGGAGTAGCGATAGGATCGGGGATAGTGCTACCGGTCAACGTGGAATCCGGTGACCAGAGGAAGTGCGCAAGTGCGTGGCCCGATACAGAGAGCTGGACACTATCTCCAGGCCCATATGAACTATCAGGCACAGAAATGATCTGTATCGCCAGATGTGATGCATTATTATCTGCAGTGACGAATGCTGCCGTATCTGCCTGGCATCCCAGGCTATCTGTGGCGGTGACGTGATAGTTCTGGCTCGCAGATGGTGTCACAGATATACTCGCTCCTGTCTGCGCAGTACTCCATAGATATGTCACAGCGCCTATACCTGTCGCAGTAGCATGAAGTGTTGCAGGACTATTGGGGCATATGAGGGTATCTGCAGTGATAACCTGTACAGAGTCGATATAGACTGTGACTGAAGCTGTGCCTGTGCAGCCATCAGTGCTGGTCGCTGAGACTGTATATATCTGCCGTGTAGTACCCGTCACGTCGATCTGTTGGGTTGTTTCGCTATTGCTCCAGAGATAAGTGACGCCGGGGGCATTAGGTACCGTGGCGATCAGGTGTGCTATACCGCCGGGGCATGTGGTCGTGTCATCAGAAATAAGCGTGCCGAGGAAATCTTTCTGAATCACGTAACTATGGGAGGACACGCACCCGGCATCGTCATGCACGGTCACATCATAGGTCACATCCTGCGTCGGGAATACCGATATGGACGAAGTGCTATCACCTGTACTCCATATGAATTTGACATTATTGCCAGTGATCACATTGACTGCCAGCACCACTTCATTGCCGGGGCACACCGCAGTGTCACGGGAATAAGAGACATTGAGGTTGCCAACATTGACAAAGATAGAGTCGGTGGCTGAGCACCCGTGTGCGCTGGTGACTGTCACGGTATATGTATGCGGTGTAGGGGTATTGATCGTAATGGATGGTGTAGTCTGAGCAGTACTCCATAAATACGTGACAGGTGTGGAGGTCGTATTATCTGCATGCAGGGTGATATTGCCGCCATTGCACACAGCCGTATCATTGGAGAAGGCCGGACTGACATTTTCTACCGACACGTGTATAGCATGTATAGCCTGGCATCCTCCGCCAGCACTGACGGTGACTGTATAGGTAGAGTCCACCAGAGGGGAAACGGTGATCGAAGAGGTCGACTGCCCACTGCTCCATGCATACGTATATGTGGCACCTGTGGTGGGGAAGGCCCCAATGACGACCGGATTGCCTGCGCATATCGTCGTGTCACGGGAGAATGTAGCGCTGAGATTGCCTACACTGACATTGATCGTAGCTGTGGCGCTGCAGTTGTGTGCACTTGTCACCGTCACGGTGTATACGCGTGTAGAGTCAGCAAAGAAGGAAATAGAGGGACTCGTGGCAGCAGTGTTCCACGTGTATGTCACAGGTGTAGTACCGGGATTGTCGGCATGCAGGGTGATATTGGCCGGGCTGCACATGGCAGTATCCGGTGAGAAATTTGGCAATACGTGTTCTACAGTAAGATCGACAGACTCTATGATCGTACATGTATTGCGATCGGTCACGCTGACAGTATATGTCGCTGTCTGCGTAGCGAGAAAGGATATGGACTGCGTAAAGAGCCCGGTACTCCAGCTGTAGTATACAGTATCCGAAGATATGCCTGTAGCAGAAAGGACTATCTGCTGGTCATTGCACAAAATAGAATCATCGGATGCAGTGGCTGACAGTCGGATATATGGAGTCGCGGACATAGGGACCACCAGCCCTCTGATAGTGCCACCAGTATCACCGGGTAGTGCACCATTGGTCACGCCAAACGGACAAAAGGTAGAGCCTGTACCAAGATTGGAGCCATTGGCACCGGCTGTGCCTGCGAAAGTAATATTGGCAGGTACTGAAGGTTGACTGACCCACAGAGCGCCACCACCGCCACCGCCTGCCGGGCCCATGCATGAGCGCGTGAGGAAATCGTTATTTAGCTTACCTCCGGCCCCTCCCTTGACGCTTACGGTGACATTGCCTATATACTGTCCTACTGACAGGAGTACAGTACCTCCGGCACCACCACCGCCGGCACCATCGCTTCCTGCTATGAGCGTTTGATCTTTTCCGTTTGAGACGATGGCTTTACTATTGCCCACCAGGGTATTGGCGATGATGATACAGATGGCCCCGCCATTAGTACCGCCGGTATTTTCGCTGTTATTGCCATGGCCACAGCCACCGCCGCCCCCCATGAATATTTTGTTCAATGTATCATTGTAGGAAAGTGCCTGGCCCCCTACACCGGGGTCATTGCCGGGACATGCAGCTGTGCGCGGTACGATAGCACCGCCCAGGCCGCCTTTGCCATAGTTAGCCCCGCCGCCGCCACCGGTGTTTTGATTATTTCCGCCACCGCCGCCATTTATATTTTTGCCTTTGCCATAGGGGAATGGAGCGATGACTATGCCTTCTCCTTTGGGTGCGCCCTCCATACTGTCTCCGAAAAAGTAACCTGAGTTTACACCTCCGAAACAGTTTTGTGAACTGTCATTATTATAAAATCCCCTGAAACCGAAGTTTGAAATTATGATAGAATCATTGAGAATAAGTGAATCGGCCTTGAGTAGTAATACGCCACCTATACTGCCATTCCATGGACGGCAGGTGAGATTATTGGTCACAGTAGCAGTATTGTACACTGGCAGCGGAATCAGCTGAACACTGCCGTTTGCATCATAGAGGCGCTCCAGTTGATACTTAAATTTGATCGTATCGCCGAGTATAGAGTCTACAGTCTGTATCTCATAGTTGCCCGCCGCATTGTAGCTGGTCACATTGCCAAAGCTTGCATTGTTTGAAACGCTCATAGAGGC
>JAOQAO010000244.1 GCA_025963485.1 Bacteroidota bacterium
GAAGCGAGGAAATCATATCGCAGAGGATATTGATCGGATTGGCTACCGCACCGCCATAAACCCCTGAGTGCAGGTCGCGGTTAGGGCCTGTGACCTCTACCTCCAGGTATGCGAGACCACGCAGGCCGGTAGTGATCGAAGGAATATCGTTGGCTATGATAGATGTGTCAGATATTAGTACGACATCACTTTTGAGCTTAGCTGCATTGGCTTTCACGTATGTTTCGAGATTCTCAGAACCTACCTCCTCCTCTCCTTCTATCATAAATTTCACATTGCATGGCAGGGAGTTATTTTTCATCATCATCTCAAAAGCCTTGACGTGCATATACATTTGCCCTTTGTCATCGGCACTGCCACGTGCGTATATATTGCCATCCCTGATCACCGGCTCAAATGGTGGCGAATGCCACAGCTCATATGGGTCAGCAGGCTGCACATCATAGTGCCCGTACACGAGAACTGTAGGGAGCTTTGGATCGATTATTTTATCACCGTAAACCACTGGATAGCCGGCAGTCTGCTCCAGCACTACATTGTCGGCACCGGCGGCAATGAGCTTTTCTTTTACATAGTCGGCTGTTTTTAGCACATCGCCTTTGAACTTAGGATCGGCGCTCACCGATGGTATCCTGAGCAGGTCGAGCAGTTCATCGAGAAATCTTTGCTTATTGGATTCGAGGTAGGGCTGTAGTTTTTCCATGACTTAGTTTTGGTAAGGCGAAGATAATTTGATTTCGGATTTCGGAATGGAGATTTCGGATTTTAATACAAACAGCGGTTCATATAATGCAGAAAGCCCCTCATCGGGGCTTTCCAGAGTATTATTTATGACAGAATTACTGCACTACAAATTTCTTAGTATAGTTAGTACCGTTCACATTCAGTCGGGCGAAGTAAATGCCTTTGGACAATTCGCTTGTGCCCATATCCATCTGGTATGTGCCTGCGTGGTTCTTTTCTTCTTTCAGCAATGCCACTTCCTTACCAGTGATATCGATGATAGATGCTTGCACTGTAGCAGCATTATCCAGTGTATACATGATAGTACCGGTCTCACTCATTGGATTAGGATATACCATGAAATTAAAGTCTGACGACTTCACATTCTGAACTCCTATATTAGTACTGTCACCAGCCATACGGGTAGTATACATATAGTAGAATAGCTGCATCTCATCACTGGTAGTATAGCCGAAGTGGATCAGCGAGCCACCGGTGTTATTCCAAATCGTCTGCGCTACTACACCGCTTGTCGCGAAATTGACCGGACGCTGAGGTACGAAATACTCGACTGATGGGTGCTCCCAGTCATAGTAGCCTCTGTCAAAAAGAACACCGCCGTTCACATCATACTCCAGGTTACCATTATAGAGTGTATCACCATAACCGTGCGCCTTTGTATTGTCGTAAGTATAGATGTTATATCCTGTACCGTACTTGTGAGTATGTGATGACATCATCCATATATACCTCATCTCATTTGTACCATTGTTATCATCAGCATACGGAATGTCCGCACTGGCATGGGGAAATACGATCAGTCCCGGATTATTTACCAGTTTAGTTTTCATCTCTATCGTAGCAGATGTAGGAAGATGCGGCACTGTCTGTACATTCAGATAGAAGTCAAAAGGCTGAACACCTGATGTACCCGGAGAAGTGTAGTTCTTCATGTGGAAATTCAGGTCGAGCCATGTCTTCTTGGCCCAGAAGTATGCTGTGCCTGTAGGAAGTGCATACAGGTTGTTTGTCTGCCATGCGCTGCTGAGTGCCTTGTTACCATCAAAAGATGAATTGCCTGATGTCAGGACTATCTTCCTCATGCCATTGCTCATAGAGGCTGCAGAAGATGAATCATCGAAGTGGAATAAAAGGAAGTGATGCGACTGAGGATTCATATTGCCCTCAGTAGATACGACTTCTACATCAGAGTCAAAATCAACTTCATGCTTGAGGCAATATTCTACCTCGCTGCCAGAGCCGGAGCCTGGTATGAAGATAGGACCGAAGCGTACCTGTACACCCGTACCCGCCGCCGGTTTAGCTGGCTTAGGATAGAATGCTGCACGGGCAGTATCATTATAATATGCACTTATTACATTAGTATCTACGAGGTTACCAGATTGTTTTGCACCATTCATGATCCACTGGCGGATAAACTCCGCCTCAATCGTAGATAGGCCTGCATTGGTATGGTTAGCATCCACTTCTGCTGCCGGCAGATCGAGATCGGTATCGAGCCAGTTTGCAGCTCTCTTTAGCAGGTAGCTTTCATATGGCTGATTGACCCATACGAGTTTTTCTCCTCTCGACACAGATGCACTGTTCGCAGGAGTTTGATTGATCAAAGCAGTATAAACAGTCGAAGATGAACCGTCAAACTTCAATGATTCGGCAGACGCTGCACTATGACAGGTCTGATTTGAACATTTCGTGTTGAGGGTATTATAAACAAGGTCGTAGGTATTTTGTGCAAATACACTGACCGGAGAAACGAGCACTAAAAAAAGTAATTTTTTATACATGGCTGTTTTTGATTTATCCTATAAATATAATGAAAGTTTGAAATACTATTTGAAAGTTTTCAACGATAATAGGAACGAAAGCACATCAACGCCGTCCGCATAATCGGACAATCCAGGTGTCTGCGATCCGCCAAATGGCACTACCTGATTCATTTTCAATTCATTACTCAACTCATCCCCGGTCACTATGCACTGTATAAGCTCCTGATTTTTAACACTTTGCCCTTTCAATAAGTTAACATTTTCGTACCGCTGATAGTAAAGCATTGACACCGGCGAAGCGATGGAATCACTCTCCTGTATCATTATTATTTCATTTGCCAGATGAGCCGTTTTATTGAGCAGCAAAAGTGTGCGGTTGTAGTCATAGTTGTTCATGTATTTATTGTGGTCATGCATCCATTTATATTTCTCAAAATGTGGAAATAGCACTGTCACATCATACTCCTGCGGGATGTATATCTTGGATACATTGCGGCAGCCAAATCCGAAATACATAAATATATCGTCGGCCAGTGCATCCAGCTCTCCATCCGACTCCTTGCCTGTGAGGATAGCGATCGAGTTCCTGTTCTTGCGCAGCACCTTCGGCTTGTCCCGGAAATAATATTCAAAATAGCGGTGACTGTTATTGCTACCCGTGGCGATCACAGCATCATATCCTTCGAGCCGGTCTACTATACGCGATTTCCCGGCCAACTCCGGATCTATTTTGCACAGCTTGTCAAAGACAAAAGGAAAAAGGACCTCATCCTTACCGGAAAGTTTGATGCGCAGCGGATGACCAAGTATATATCCGCACAGGAAATCGTGAAAGCCTACCAGAGGGATATTGCCCGCCATGATGATGCCCACTACCTGGGCAGGGTCAGCATCTGTAATACTATAATGAGAGAGCCAATCGGTCAGTTTCTGCTCATTGAGCATTTCATATATGATGGCGTTGATAGCTGTATGCGTAAACTCCTTTGTAAACCATGGATTGATTCCCGCAGTCCGCGCAATGACCGCTTCTACCTCTTCATTACCCCGTAGCTGTGTCCCCAGTGCGACCAGATGACCTATCCTTTCTTTTATCTTTTCGTGCATTTGTCTATCTATTTAGGCAGTGGGGCTGAGTTGTGTACTTTGTATGAAATAATATCCCGCGCCAAAAGACAAATATCTATTAATTAGCGTTATTAAAG
>JAOQAO010000279.1 GCA_025963485.1 Bacteroidota bacterium
ACCTCGTCTTCCACAATGGCTGGTGGCATGGCAATAACACCGTCTTCTGCCGCTCAGTGGTAGATACTTTCGCGATTATCATCCTCAGCAATCGCTACAATCAGGGCGTCTATGA
The DNA here is from genome assembly GCA_025963485.1 of Bacteroidota bacterium. Lineage (GTDB taxonomy): Bacteria > Bacteroidota > Bacteroidia > Chitinophagales > LD1 > UBA1941. The sequence continues at coordinate 116 of JAOQAO010000279.1, forward strand.
CATACAGCCCGTCTTCAATATCATCGGCGCCACCCGTGATACCACTGCGTGGAAAGAAGAAGAGCAATAATAGTTATCATAGCCCACATTTCACCACCTTCTTTTTATTTTAGCATCACACAAAAATGACTCACCATGAAGGAAGACTACTGGAATGTCGAAGACGAACAAGTCGTAGAAAAAACCGGCAAGAAAAAAGCCGAGTGGATCAAAATACTCACCGCCTTCAAAGCCGAAGACAAAAAATCCAATGACGTCGTAGCGCATCTGCAGAGCGAATACAACGTGCCACGCTACTGGGCAAGGACACTGACGACGATGTATATTAAAGGGAAAGAGTGAGGCATTATTTAGTTTGATTGAGTGAATCACTCCTGTTATAAATTGAATCTAGTTGCCGCTGATATTCTATATTATTCGGATCGTTCAATCTCTGTAGCATCAGTTTTTCCAGTCCCGGGTTGCTCCAATATATCATTTTGATGAATACCTGACCCGGTGTAAGTAAAAATACCAGGTTCAAACTGCACAGCAGAATAGTTCTCTTTGTCAAATTATTGTAATAGGTGGTCAAATATTCTGGCGCATTTCGCCGGAAATAGAATGTCAGGCTCAGGAAAAAGATAGCGGGCACAATACCGGAAATCAAAAGTGACCATGACCCTGGCCACCACATCAGTTTGAATAAGATTCCCAAAGGGATAACTGCCATAAAAGCACCCCATAGTATAGAAAGCACCACATTTTGTCGCTTTAACTCCTTATCGCACAGGAAATAGAAGGAGAAGAACAGATATATGAGTGAAAGGGAACCTAAGCCAAGCATGAGCAGGACGCTAGAGAATGGCAAATGAAATATTTTCATTAAGATCGCTGCGAATGCAATAGCTGCGAGTGTTTTCTCCGTTCTCATTTTTGTGGTATTTTATACATAAATAAAAATAAAATGCGACTTCATCTCTCAGCTAACTTTAAATAGCAATAAAGCAATCTATGATAACAGGGAAATTCTATTAATTTCGCGCAAACATACAGGAATGCCACGCGACACCTCCATCCGCTCTGTCCTCATTATCGGCTCCGGCCCCATCGTTATCGGACAAGCTTGTGAATTTGACTACTCTGGCTCACAGGCCGCCCGAAGCCTCCGCGAGGAAGGCATAGAGGTCACTCTCCTCAACTCCAATCCGGCCACTATCATGACAGACTCCGTAGTCGCAGATCATGTCTACCTGCTGCCGATCAATATCCAGTCTGTCGTCAAAATACTCGAAGAACAAAAGATAGATGCCGTACTCCCCACCATGGGCGGCCAGACCGCACTCAACCTCTGCATGGAGGCATACGAGGTAGGCATCTGGGAGAAATATGGTGTCCGGGTTCTTGGCGCTGATTTCGATGCGATAGAAAAGACCGAAAACCGCGAGGCATACCGCAAATGGATGATAGAGCTGGGGATCGGCACATCACCAGCGATCACGGCCAACTCATTCCTCGAAGGAAAGGAAGCTGCACAGAAGATCGGCTATCCACTGGTCATTCGCGCATCATATACACTAGGTGGTGCAGGCGGTGGTTTTGTACACACTAAGGAAGAATTTGATGAAAAGCTGCAGCGGGGCCTCGATGCCTCCCCTACACATGAGGTGATGATCGAGAAAGCTGTGCTCGGCTGGAAAGAATATGAGCTGGAAGTCATGAAGGACTCGGCGAATAACTTTGTCGTGATCTGTACGGTAGAGAACTTTGACCCGATGGGTGTGCATACGGGAGACTCGATCACGGTGGCTCCGGCTATGACCCTCAGCGATACCGCCTATCAGCGCATGCGTGAATACTCCAAGAGGATGATCACCGACCTCGGCTCTTTCGCCGGAGGTTGCAATATACAGTTCGCCATAGACCCGGTGACGGAGGATATCATCTCTATCGAGATGAACCCGCGTGTTTCGCGTTCATCAGCACTCGCATCTAAGGCCACCGGTTACCCGATAGCCAAGATAGCAGCCAAGCTCGCTATAGGATACAACCTGGATGAACTTAAAAACCAGATCACTAAAACCACGTCAGCATTTTTCGAACCGGCGCTGGACTATACGATCGTCAAGATTCCACGCTGGAACTTTGACAAGTTTGCCGGAGCAGATGAGAGCCTTGGACTGCAAATGAAAGCAGTAGGCGAGGTGATGGCAATAGGCAGGAGCTTCCAGGAAGCGCTGCAAAAGGCGTGTCAGTCACTGGAGAATAACCGCATCGGTCTCGGTGCCGATGGCAAGACATGGGTGAGTACGGATGATATGCTCCAAGGTATCAAGGTGCCATCATGGGACCGCATATTCAGGATATATGATGCGCTGAAACTCGGTGTACCACTGAAGACGATACAGGATATCACGCGCATAGATCCATGGTACCTGCACCAGATCATGGACCTCGTGGAAACAGAGAAGAAAGTGCGTAAGCTGGACCTGAAAGACATCGACGCTGAGATGATGCTCGACCTGAAACAGAAGGGATATTCCGATCTGCAATTGGCTTATCTCACTTCATCTACAGAAGATGAAGTGTACCACCTGCGCACAAAAGAGCAAGGTATCAAGCGTATCTATAAACTGGTAGATACTTGCGCCGCAGAGTTTGAGGCGCAGACACCGTATTACTATTCGAGTTTTGAAGCGGCGGCCACAGACCAGGCGGCATCAATACCGACCAATGAATCGCCATCTACCAATAAGAAGAAAATCATCGTCCTCGGTTCGGGTCCCAACAGGATCGGGCAGGGGATCGAGTTTGACTACTGCTGCGTACACGGCGTACTGGCTATCAAGGAGGCAGGCTTTGAAGCGATCATGCTCAACTGCAACCCTGAGACAGTATCGACAGATTTTGACATAGCGGATAAACTATACTTCGAGCCGGTATTCTGGGAGCACCTGCGGGAGCTGATAGAGCACGAGAAGCCGGAAGGCGTGATCGTGCAGCTAGGTGGACAGACAGCTCTTAAGCTGGCAAAGAACCTGCACGAAGCAGGCATAAAGATCATCGGTTCGTCATATGACAGTATGGACATCGCCGAGGACAGGGAGCGTTTCAGCGATATGCTGAAGTCGTTGAATATCCCCTATCCCGAATATGGCGCGGCAAAGAATGCAGAGGACGCGATAGAAGTAGCGCACAAGATCGGGTTTCCGGTGCTGGTGCGGCCATCATACGTGCTCGGCGGACAGCGCATGCGTATCGTCATAGACGACGAGGAGCTGACCAAAGCAGTCCTTAAGATCGTCAAGCATTTCCCGGACAATAATATTCTGATAGATCACTTTCTCGACCGTGCTGAGGAGGCCGAGGTCGATGCGATATTCGACGGAGAGACAGTAGAGATCATGGGCATCATGGAGCACATAGAGCCAGCAGGTATCCACTCCGGCGACTCCAACGCCGTGCTGCCTCCATACAATCTTTCTGAAAAAGTGCTCGCCTACATGCGCGAGTACACAGAGAAGATCGCGCGCGCACTTGATATACGCGGACTGATCAATATCCAGTTTGCCATCAAAAACGAAAAGGTCTATGTGATAGAGGCGAACCCACGTGCATCACGTACGACGCCATTCATCTGCAAGGCCTACGATATACCATACCTCAACTACGCTACCAAGGTCATGCTTGGCACCAATAAGATCACAGACTTTACCTACTACAAGCGCCTCGTGGGCTATGCGATCAAGGAGCCGGTTTTCTCCTTTGATAAATTCCCCGGCGTATCACGCGAGCTGGGCCCCGAGATGAAATCTACCGGCGAAGCCATCTACTTTATCAAAGACCTGTACGATCCACACTTCAGGGATCTGTATAAGAAGAAGAGTATGATGTTGTCGAGGTAATGTGAGTAGATATTTTCTAAACTGATGCGGCTAAAATGAAAACGAGCTTCTTTTTATTCTTTATACTACTGACATATAGCTGCATGGCGCAAGACGATATACCAGATGATTTTTTTGTAACAATGGGGGGTGATACAGTTTATGGCAGATATACATATACAGTTCCATTCTACTATAAATCCGGAGAAACTGTATCCAAGATAGATAGATTCAAGACAAAGGATGGAAAGAAAATAAGCCTCAACAGGGATAGCATTTCTACGTACAGCATCTACTTGGAGAATACAAACAGGGCTAAAAATGATCCCCACTTCTATGCCCGTACCTGGATCAAAATCCACGATTCATTTTATGAGTTATACTCCGGAGATTCATTATTGAGTATAGTTATGGGCATCTCGCTCAGAGGAAGTGGGACCGTAGGCGGAGAAGTCACTGATTATTTTTTCAATAAACACGGCGATTTGACACCGTTCAATCCGAGTTCGTTTTATAGTACGGTTCAGAAATACTTTGCTGATTGCCCTTCGATGCTTTCGTTTATAGATCATGTCCCCAATAAAACAAATCCATCTAAAACCCATAAGGCCGGTTTTAATGATGCAGAACTGATCCTGGCAAAATATAAGCTTTGCCTAAAATAGAGGCGATGGAAGCGTTATTGAATCGCACACCCTGATCAAGATCAGCCCCAATCATGACCGGCGTCATAGTTTCCAGCTCATTTCCCCCACATCTTTGTATCCTTCATAAAAGTTTCCTCGGGTTTTAGGGAATGGAGGTTGTTGCCCCAAGCAACAACCTTTTTTTATGCCTGTTTCAGCTTGGTCTTATTGTCTGCGGAAGTATCAAGGTATTTGAGGCGCATGTTATTGATCGTTTTATTCATCTGAATGACGCCGTCAGTGATGTACTGTATAAATTCATCTTCCTCGGATTCTTCTTCACCCGCATGACTATACCGTACTTTAAGCAATTGAGCGAAGCCGTGGATATTCCTCAGTGGTGTTTTCAATTCGTGGTATGAGATGGCTGTGTATTCGCTCATGCGCTCATTGGCGGCTTCAAGTGAATGGACCATCATCTCCAGTTCACGTGTATAGCCTGTGAACTTCCTATACGTGTATTGAACGAGGAAAATATTGAAAACGATCAGCACGGCTATCAACACAAAGAATGAAATGAACAAGCGCCTTTCCTTTTTCCTCTCATGAGCGATCTGAACTGTGATCTGCGCCCGAAGATTGTGAGATGCGGTGAGTATAGAGTCCATCATCAGTTTCCCCACTCCTGATTTGACCATAAAGAGGGCGGAATCTTTCAATCCGGCATCATGGAGATGAATGGTTTGGCCCATTTCCTCAAATTTACGCGCGGACAATACCCGCATTTTTGCGATGGTTTCACTTTTCGATTCGTTCTCCAGGCTATCATAATACTCTTCGTTTTTTTGGATACCAGCGCGACAAACGGCAAATGTGTCCCGGTACCTGCTCTCACCTGTGAGCAGATATCCACGCTGTGCAGATTCTGCCTTGGATACATATCTTCCGTTGGTACGCAGGTAGACATCGAGCTTGGTGCTTTTATTTTCTGCCAGATCGATATTCCGGATACTTGAAAATACCGCAAAGCCTATAGCGAGTTCAAGAAACAGGAGCAGTGGAGTGACAATAAGAAGCAGGAGCATCCTGCGGTGGCTTAATCTGGTCATGAAATTTGGTCGGATTATTTTAAATGTGCTTATTACGGCGCTATTACCGGCCATAGGATGATATACTTTACGTGTGGTAACAGTGATTGTTTGTTTATACAACAGCTAACTGGTAAAATGAGTGGAAATCACAGCCTGGTTTTTTCCTAAATGATTAAATACTATTTTCAAACTTCATTATAAAATTAAACCCATGACAAAGACCTTAACCTTACTTGCTCTCATCGTTTTATCTCTAACCACTTCTGCGCAGAAAACTGTATACAGCGCACACTGGTGGGGAGGAGGATACAGATCTTGTACGCAGATCAAATTTGGACCGGATAAGAAAATAAGAGAAGATGATATCTGTGATAAAAAAGCGGTCGGATGGCAGTTGTATACCTATAAATCACCCCCATTGCTGTACATGATACACACACAAATGAAGAAACTTGTATATGACCGGATGGGGGGGCCTGATGTGGTCGTAGCACATCAGCCTGTCGTAGAACTCGGGGATACTGTTATAATGGGATATAAATGCCAGAAGATATCGGTAGTAGTGACGCAGATAAAGAATGTAGGCTTCGCTAAGTCCAAGTTTGATGGAAAGTATACCTACTATATCACCAAAGAGCTGGCATATCCATACTCATATAATTCTGCCAATGTTGCTGGTTTTTATGTCCCGGCTATCGATATAGACGGTGTACTGCTCAAAGGCAGCTATGAGGTAGTCGGTGCCGACAAAAACAAACGAGCCCAGGAAATGGCCAGGAATTTTTATCTCACTGACCTCACATTTGATAAGATAGATGAGATTGAGTTTGCCGATCCTAAGTGATTCGCTTTCGGATTTAAACAAAGCATAAATTCAAATCCATTCCGAATTGTTAAATTGCGCCCCGCTTAGGGAGCAATTATGACATTATCACCTGCATATAGAGACAAGATCAAAGAGGCACTGACCGTAGCCATGCCTATCATAGCAGGGCAGCTGGGGCAAGTGTTGATGGGCTTCTTTGATACCGTGCAGATAGGCGGCCTGGGGCCGGAGTATATCGCGGCATCGGGTTTCGCCAATGGTATCTACTGGATGACGGTCCTGCTCGGTATGGGGATCTTGTTTGCAGTGTCCCCGCTGGTGAGCGAAGCTTTTGGCGAGGGCAAGGGACATAAAAGCATAGGCGTGCTGATCTCCAGCCTCGTAGTATCGGTAGTGCTCGCTGTCGTATTTATGGTAGTGATGTGGTTTATCAAAGAGAATCTGCCGATACTGAAACACAGCGATACTGATAATATACTAGGCGCTAAGTTCCTCCGGATAGTCAACTGGTCCACTGGATTTATATTCCTCTTTATGGCTGGCAAGCAGTTTCTCGACGGTATGGAGCGCACCAGGATCGGTATGTATATCACCATAGGCGGATTGTTGCTCAATATCGTACTGAACCGCATCCTGATATATGGAGCCTTTGGTATCCCGCAGCTGGGAATAGAAGGTGCCGCTATAGCGACCACTACTGCCCGGATCGCAATGACCATCGCCATACTCACCTTCATATGGAGAGATGAAAAAGTGCGCGAACTGAGGCGCGAGTTCATACAATATTCGGATCCGGCATTGAGCTATATCAAACCGATCCTGATCATCGGTATACCAGCAGGATTACAGTTTTTCTGGGAGGTGGCTGCGTTTAACGCCGGGCAGATCATGAGTGGATGGATCAGCATGAAGGCAGAAGCTGCGCATATGATAGCGATCGGATTGGCTTCTATCACCTTTATGGTAGCGACAGGGCTCTCAGCGGCAGGTACTATCATGGTGGGCTATTCCTATGGGGCTAAAGACAAAGAAGGTATACGCATCGCAGGCAATACGGTCTTTATACTCACGGTGGTTTTTGAAGTGGTATTTGCGCTGATGTTCCTGACATGCCACAATCTATTGCCGAAGTTGTATACGGGCGATCCGGCTGTCATAGCCATTGCATCTACTATGCTGATACTGGCGGCTGTATTTCAGATCAGCGATGGGCTACAGGCCGCGGCTGCCGGTGCGCTGCGCGGTATGCAGGATGTGAAATTCCCCGCTGTCATCGCATTCGTTTCTTATTGGATCATTATGATACCAGCTTGTTATTTGTTGTCATTTCCCGCACATGGCTATGGCCTGAATCTCGGGCTGAAAGGCATATGGATAGGATTTATCATCGGCCTTAGCGTGGCGGCGGTGATGCAGCTGATACGGTTTAGGATGCTGCTGAGGAAGAAAGAGCTTGATCCTCCGCTGGGGTGATATGCCAGGTTCGCGTGACCTCAAGAGCGCTAACTTCCGATCTGATTACTGCTCCGGCGTACTCATATAGTCATGCCAGTATCCGGCGCGGAAAGGGTACCGCTGCAGATATAGTTCCTTCACTTTTGCGAATATCAATGCGCGTAGCTCGGATGTATTTTTGCCCTGTGTGGCGGAGATAAAGATCGCCTGTTGATTTGTTTTCTGCATCCAGGTGTCCTGCATCTCCTGCAGGAGGCTGCGGCGCACATCGGCAGGTAGGAACTCGTCGAGATTCTTTTTCTCGTAGAGATCCATTTTGTTGAAGACAACGATCATGGGCTTGTCCTTGGCGCCGAGCTCTGTGAGGATCTGATTGACTACATTCATCTGATCTTCGAATGCCGGGTGTGATATATCGACCACTTGCAAAAGAATATCCGCTTCGAGGGTTTCATCCAGTGTCGACTTGAAACTCTCTATCAGGTGGTGAGGCAGCTTGCGGATAAATCCAACCGTATCCGACAGCAGGAATGGCATGCCATTGAATACGACCTTGCGCACAGTCGTATCGACGGTGGCGAATAGCTTGTTTTCTGCAAAGACATTGTCTTTGGCCAGGAGGTTCATGATCGTTGACTTGCCGACATTGGTATAGCCGACGAGAGCTACTCGTATCATATCCGCGCGGTTCTTGCGGCGGGTTTCATTTTGTTTGTCTATCTCCTTGAGTTTGAGTTTGAGCAGGGCGATCTTTTTCTCCGCCATACGGCGATCGGTCTCGATCTCCTTCTCTCCCGCACCACCACGTGTGCCTGTGCCACCACGCTGGCGCTCGAGGTGGGTCCACATCCCTTTGAGACGGGGAAGCATGTATTGGAGATGTGCCAGCTCGACCTGCGTACGTGCCTGCACGGTTTGGGCGCGCTGGTTAAATATCTCCAGGATCAGCATACTGCGGTCCATGACGCGGCATTTGACCACGGTCTCCATATTGCGGAGCTGCGATGGCGATGTCTCGTCATCTACGATGACCATATCTATTTTGTGGCTTTCGACATATTCTGCTACTTCTTCGAGTTTACCTTTGCCGAGGTAGCTTTTATTGTCAGGCGTAGGGAGCTTTTGCCAGAACTTCTTAGCCGTGACGATACCTGCCGTCATAGCGAGAAAGTCCAGCTCATCGAGATATTCAAATGTCTGCTCTTCGGTCTGCGTCTTTGTGACGAGGCCTATGAGAACGGCCTTAGTGACCTTTACTGTATTATTATCTATCAAAGTATTTTTCTAAAAATGTGCCTGCAAAAGTACCGATAATAAAGCGAATGCGCTATAGCGGAGGAAACTGCTTTAATAATAAGTTATTGATCTCTCCTCGCGGATGAAGGGCCTATTGGAAAAATGCCTCGTCCTGCTTATCCAATTGCCTTTATTATCATATTTATATTCGGACTTCTGGTTGTAGGGCATTTCACCTATTTCTGAGTGAGTATTGACTATCTGATTCACTTCAATGTTATTTCCATGGTCATCGTACTTGTAGGATATCGCAAGAGTGGTGTTTTCTTCAAGGTTGGTCTGAATTTGCTCTACGAGGCTGTCATTTTCATAATACTTGTAAGTAGTGTAAACGGTGTCTGGGCCAGTGCGGACAGCCCTGATCAGCCGGCAGCTATCATCATAAGTATAGATAGTTACAAATTTACTCTCGTGAAAATGTCCTGCAGATTCCTCCATCATCACGCAATTGCCCTTTTCATTATATGTATATCGCTTTCGATTTCGGGCACTTTCCTCTTCTGTGCAATTGCCATTGAGATCATATTTCTTTATGGTATTATCCGGCGATGAGTCTATTTGACAGCAACGAATATATTCTGCAGTCAGCATACCAGTTGCGGAGTCATACTTATATTGAGTAAGCTGGCAATAACTACTGTCGGAATTACAAAGGAGGTCTGTGAGGGGTTTTTTGTTATCCCCTAAAGTTCTCTTTAGGATAATTGCTATTGGCGAATTTTCAAACGAGATCATTTTGTCCGTCAGAGTTCCATTGACGTCGTACCGCTCCTCTCGTTTTTTCCCCCTATGAACCGGTACTCTCTCGTGAATGGAAATGTTGCTGCTAAAAAGTGCCGTGGATACTGTCTTGACCTTGCCCCGAAGGCCATGCATTTGTATGTCAGTAAGCCGCGGCTTTTCACATTTTTGCCTGTTTGTCACATGAAAAATGATGTCTCCTCCGCACTGTGCCCGCAAGTCTCCGAATGTCATCAGGCATATAAAGGGGATAGTAAGAGTATGGAGAATGATATAATTGAATAACATTGATTGGAGGTTATCTTCTTTTAATGAATTTTATGTGAGAAAGTAACAGTAAAAATGCTCCCTTTTATAAACACCTTTCGTCACCCGGCGCGATTTGGCCTGAGAGAAGATTTTATTCAAACTCCAGATTCCTGTGTTTATTAAGGGCAATACTTATCTTTGCTCCTATCATTTAATTAAAATCATTACGTATATGAAAAATATAGTTCTCTTCGGGCCTCCGGGAAGTGGCAAAGGAACTCAAGCGGCGAACATCGTAGCAAAATACAATCTCATACACCTCTCCACAGGTGATATGCTAAGATCAGAAATACAGGAAGGTACTACGCTCGGGCTGAAAGCCAAGGTACTGATGGACAAAGGTGAACTCGTGCCGGATGCAGTGGTAGTAGGCATGATAGATAATAAGCTCAATGCGAATCCCAATGCAGCAGGGTTCGTGTTTGATGGTTTCCCACGTACAGTGGCTCAGGCAGAAGCACTCGATAAGCTGCTGGCTAACAGGAATATCCCTATACAGAAAGTTCTTTCACTCAAAGTAAGCGAGCAGGAACTGACCAAAAGGATACTGGAAAGAGGAAAATCCTCAGGCCGCCCTGATGACCAAAATGAAGAGATCGTCAAGAACCGTGTAGTGGAGTATCGCACCAAGACAGAGCCATTGGCAGCTTACTATGCTAAACAAGATAAGCTGGTAGAAATACCGGGTGAGGGCACAGTGGATCATATAGCAGACTCACTGAGCTATGAAATCGATACGATCACTAATGGTGGAAGTACAGGTGGCGCACCTCAGACAGCTTTAGCACCGGTTCCTAAGAAAAAAGAAGATAAAGTGCCATTCCCCCTCGTAGCAGTAAAGAATGTGACTTTTGAAAAAACGACGCCTTCAAAACCTAAAGCGAAGAAAGTTGCTCCAAAAAAAGCAACGCCCGTGAAGAAAAACGCACCCAGGAAGGCAGCACCCAAGAAAGCCTTAAAAAAAGCGACACCTAAAAAGGCTGTGAAGGCAGCAAAAAAGGTTGCTCCTAAAAAAGCAGTGAAGAAGGCAGCACCCAAAAAGGCAGTGAAAAAAGCGGCGCCTAAGAAAGCAACAAAAAAGGCAGCTCCTAAAAAGGCAACAAAGAAGACAGCAAAAAAAGCAATCAAAAAAGCTGCACCTAAAAAGGCGGTGAAAAATATATCTAAGAATTTATTTCATAACAAAACCAACAACAAAGTGGGAAAGTCAACAGCAAAGTCCGTAACACCTAAGAAGGCAGTAAGCGCGGTGAAGAAAGCCGTAAAAAAAGCAGCTCCTAAAAAGGCTGTAGCCGCTGTCAAGAAGGCAGTAAAAAAAGCAGTGAAAGCTGTGAAGAAAGCAGTAGCACCTAAAAAGGCTGCCGTAAAAAAAGCAGTAGCCAAAAAAGCCGCGCCAAAAAAGGCAGTAGCTAAGAAAGCTGCAGGAAAGAAGAAGTAAATAACAGCTGTATTAAGATTCCCTTATTACAGAAAAAAGGGATAGGAGGGTTTAATGGAAAATTTTATAGACTACGTAAAGATACTCGGCCGGTCGGGGCATGGAGGTGCAGGTTATTCTCACTTCCATAGGGAAAAATTTGTCCGCAAGGGCGGACCCGATGGCGGAGATGGTGGACGTGGTGGACATATTATCCTCAGGGGCAATAAACAACTCTGGACCCTCCTACACCTTAAATACCGCAAGCACATCTTCGCCGATGATGGCGATAGGGGTGGCAGTTCGCACTCATATGGCAAAAGCGGCACGGATATCTACCTGGATGTGCCACTGGGTACAGTGTGTAAAGACTTTGAAACAGGTGCTGTGATCTGTGAGATCAATGAAGATGGCCAGGAGGCTATCATGCTGCCCGGTGGTATTGGCGGCAAGGGCAATGCGCACTTCAAATCACCGACCAATCAATCTCCTA
>JAOQAO010000021.1 GCA_025963485.1 Bacteroidota bacterium
CCATACAGGTCACGACTCACCAGTCCACTCATCTCTATACACACACCAAAAACGCCCACCTTCACATCACCATACTTGAAGGTCTTATACTCCTTCGCTTTGCCTTTCATCGGCGTATTATCCACCCCATAGTTCGACACCAGAAATGGAAACTGCGCCTGGTCCATTCTCACCGCCAGGTTATCCAGTCCGCCGTCAAAATCATGATTACCGATCGTCGTCGCATCATACTTCATTTCATTCATCATCCGTATCTCCACCTCACCATGATATTTATTGAAGTACGGCGTCCCCTGAAAGATATCACCGCTATCCAGCAGCATCACATTTTTCTCCCGCGCGCGCACCTCACGTATTGCCTCTGCGCGTCTAGCACATCCACCCAGCCCTTGCGACTTAGTCCCATCCATCGGAAACGGATCTATCCTGCTATGCTGATCATTCGTATGCAGAATGGTAAGCTTCTGCAGATCCCCCACCGCAAACGCCTCGATCGGAAACGCACCAGTTCCCAAAAGCAAAGCCGCCGCCGCCGACCTATTTATAAACTCTTTCCTATTCATATCATATACTTTAAAACGAAAACGTCACGTCATTGCGACAAATTTCTCCCGTCAAAAATCAACATGTCAAATTTGGAAGCAATCTGTAACCCAAAACATAAAGGTCCAAACCAACCTCCAAACGTCGAAGGCTGTTAAAGCCCCCTTCAGGGGGTTTGGGGGTTCACGGCGTCCGGGCGGGCTATCCGCTACTAGTCCTCACATCGGCCCGTCTACTTCACTTCTTCAGTCGTTGAGGCTGTTAAAATCTCCCCTCTCAGGGGAGATTTAGAGGGGCCGAGACTCCGGGCTATCCGCTGCTATCCCTGACGCTCGCACGCGACACAAAAAAATCCGTCATTCCGAGGTTTTTCAAAACATAAAAACCAGAAGCGATAAAACCGAAGGAATCCCAAACCTCAAAAAATGACAGATCATCCACCTCCTTGTATTCGTTGTCAATTGTAAATTATCATTGTCAATTCTTAATCGTCACTCTCCCATCCTTAATGCTCTTCAAATGCTCCCCACGCTTATTGATATCCATAAACCCCTCAATAAAAACATCCCGCAGCAACACATTCGTCTCTATCTGCGGTATCGGTATCAGCATATCCAGCTTCTCCCCACCATTCGCCAGGTAGTCGCTCAGCGCGATCATGTATTTCTTAGACGCATCAAACGGCGCCCCCTTAATAGTAATATTCGTCGCCTTCCCATCGCTGATCACATACCGCGCACCAGCTATCGGCACACCACCCGCACCCGCCATCCTGTCAAACAACTGTTGTGTTGTCTTCCCATCCAGCTCCAGCAGCACCAGCTTATTGTCAAACGGCATCAGTTCAAACGCCATCCCACGAGTCACATTTCCTTTCGGCAGCTGCGGTATCCTAATCCCACCGAAGTTGATCATCGCCACATCTACTTTCCTGTGAGAGTATTTCTCTGCTTTCTCCAGCAGAATTTCGGAGAGCAGGTTGCCTAGGTCTGACTCCGGCATCTTCTTCGTCAGGATAGTGTCATTGATCACCAACACCTGGCTCATCTCCGCCTCCATCGAGTCACGGTACGGTTTGATGATCGCCTCCACAGCAGGATCGTACGCTTTGATCGTATCACTCATCCTGCGCTCCACAGCGCTATACTCCACCGGCGCCAGTGACTTACTGCACCCAGCCAGCCCGATCACCACACATATATATATGAACCATTTTTTCATCGCCCGGCAAAGTATCATTTGTCACGACAATAAGCAAAGAATAAATGCTAAAAGATATAAGAGTTTCTTGCCTACAAATTGCTTTTGGATTAAAGCCCCCTTCAGGGGGTTTGGGGGTCAACAGCGCCAATGTCAGCATTCTCAAAAATGACTTTCATCACTCCCAACTTTTAACCCTCCTTTTCCTCCAAATATTTCCCACTTTTGACCAAAGAAGAACTCACAACATATCCCTTCTCCATAAGTATGGAGAGGGGTGTCAGATTTTGCGATAGCAAAAGATGACGGGGTGAGGCGACGCAGCATCACATAAATCGCAAACAAACATGACCAAAAACTTCACCATCATAGGCTCCGGCCTCGTAGGCTCTGTCCTAGCCTGCTACCTCGCCAAGCGCGGCCATACCGTATCTATATATGAACGCCGCTCCGATATGCGCCAGGCAGGCTACATCGGCGGTCGCTCTATCAATCTCGCTCTTAGCAACCGCGGCTGGGCAGCCCTAGACAAGATCGGCCTCAGCGAAAAGATCGCTCAGATATCCATCCCCATGACCGGCCGTATGGTCCACAATCTGGATGGGACCACTGCATATATACCTTATGGTAAAGACGGCCAGGCCATCTACTCCGTTTCCCGCGGCGAGCTCAACATCGCCCTCATCAACGAAGCAGAAAAAAACGCCGGCGTCAAATTCCACTTCGACGAACTCTGCACACACGTCAACTTCGATTCTACCGTTGCTCAATTCACCAACACACAAACTAATCAGCTAAGCCCGGTCAAATCAGATTATATCTTCGCTTCCGACGGAGCCTTCTCCGCAGTGAGATACGAGATGCAGAAGACACCTCAATTCAACTTCTCCCAGACATATGAGGAATACGGCTACAAAGAATTGACAATACCAGCCGCTGTATTAAAGTCCCCTTTAGGGGATTTAGGGGCTGACGCATGGTCTATCGAAAAGAACGCCCTTCACATCTGGCCGCGCAAGAGCTTCATGATGATCGCCCTTCCCAATCTCGATGGCAGTTTCACCTGCACACTCTTCGCTCCATATAAAGGCGAGAATAGTTTTGAAACGATCCAAACACCTGAAGCAGTGGAAGCATACTTCCAAAAGAACTTCCCTACCGCCCTCGCTCAGATGCCAACGCTAAAAAAGGACTTCTTCGAAAACCCCATCGGCTCACTCGTCACGATGAAGTGCTTCCCGTGGGTCTACAAAAACACTGCGCTCATCGGCGATGCCGCACACGCCGTAGTGCCATTCTATGGACAAGGCATGAACTGCGGTTTTGAGGACGTTGATGTCCTGGACGACATCCTCACTGCCTCCGGCGAAAACTGGCAGGAAGCACTAGACAAATATCAATACTCCCGCAAGCCAAACGCTGACGCCATCGCCGATCTCGCGCTATACAACTATATAGAGATGCGCGATCTCTCCGGACAGCCGGAGTTCCAGCTTCGCCTCAAAATAGAAAAGCACATCGCCGCCCATTTCCCACAGAAATTTAACACCCTTTACTCTATGGTGACATTTGACCGCGTCCCCTATGCAGAGGCTCAGCAAAAAGCCGCCAAACAAGGCAAACTATTAGACGAAATAATGCGTCTTGATAATATAGCTGACAAATGGGACAGTGCAGAGGTAATGACAATGGCCGACAAGTGGATTGCTGCAAATACCTGATGTATTCACTATATTAGTACGATAAATAAAAAATCATTGAGGCAATAGCCATGTATTAAAGCCCCCTTTAGGGGTTTGGGGGTCGGCCAGCAGCAATAACTGGTCAGCTTCATCTGGTAAAAGACTCTATTCAACACCTCCCGGAAACAGAATGAAAAAAATACTGCTCTTATTATCATTATGTCTTTGTGCTTTGTACTCCTCAGCGCAGGAAGAAGAAAATATCGTACCCGATCAGTTCATCGTACATCTCCGTGGCGGTATTAGTACCAATGACTTTCTCAAAACATATCCTGAAACAAAAATAGTGCATTGCCTGTCGAAGAGCATGAATATCTGGCTCTTTCACTCAGGCAATATGAGCCTGCTCAATACAATAAAATCAGACCCGTCTGTCATCGCCGCTCAATACAATCACAACAATGTAAAGCGCCGTTCACTTGTCCCCAATGACACATACTTTGGCAATCAATGGAACATGCTCAATCTCGGTCACGCAGGCGCAGACATCAGTGCCACACAGGCCTGGCAGGTCAACCACAGCGCAGTCACCCAAACCGGCGATACGATCGTGATCGCTGTCATCGATGGCACATTTGACATCTATCATGAGGACCTCAATTTCTTTGTCAATAAAAATGAGATACCATACAACGGCATCGACGACGATGGCAACGGGTACATCGACGACTACAAAGGCTGGAACGTATTCACCAATAACGATTCCGTTTATGACACTTTTGACGCCCACGGCACTCACGTGGCCGGCATCGCAGCCGCTAAAGGAAATGATTCCGTAGGTGTGGCGGGTGTCTGCTGGGGAGCGAAAGTCCTGGCTATAGATGGCTCCTCTACATTGGAGAGTGATGTGGTCAAGGCTTATGATTATGTCATCGAGATGCGTCGCCTGTATGACCAGACGAGTGGCGCCAGGGGAGCTTTCATCGTCGCGACCAACTCATCCTTCGGCGTAGACCGCGGCCATCCGGCCAGCTATCCTATATGGTGTGCACTATACGACTCGATGGGCCATTATGGTATTCTTAGCGCCTGCGCTACGGCCAATAACAGCTATGATGTAGACCAGGTCGGAGATATACCGACTGAGTGCCCGAGCCGCTGGATGATCGCCGTCACCAATACAACTGTCCTTGATACACGCAATGGCGGCGCAGCATTCGGCCCCATTAATATTGATCTGGGGGCACCCGGATCCGCTATAGAATCCGCTTTTCCGGGCAACATATATGGTACGCTTTCCGGTACATCTATGGCATCTCCGCATGTCGCCGGCGCGGTGGCTGCGATGATGGCCAACGCGTGCCCGCGCTTCATCAATGACTATTTTGCCTATCCGGATTCTTTGGCGCTGATCCTGCGTGATTATATGTTTAGCAGCGTGGATGCGATCAGCGACCTGACCAATCTCACGGTCACCGGTGGCAGGCTAAATCTCTTTCACGCCTATCTGGCCCAGAGCGGGTACAATTGCAATAACTGTAATTTCAATGTCCAGCTCGTACGGCAGAACGAAACCTGCCATGGCGACTCCAGTGCCCTCATATTAGCATTCCCTTCTCCATTTGGTTCTAACTATCACTATCTCTGGTCGACCCATGACAGCGTCGCAAACCTATCCAACCTGCGGGCAGGTTTCTATCAGGTCACCGTCACTGACACTGCGGGATGCCAAAGGACTTTCACCACCTCGATCAAACAGCCTTCCGCGATCAGTATTTCCAACATTACCGTGGTTCCTTTCTCAGGCACGAGCAATGGCAACGTCATTTTCACAGCCTCGGCAGGCAATGACACATTATACTACCAGATGGACACAAGCAGCTTTCAGACGGGTGCCATCTTTGTGATAGATACTCCCGGCGTCCATCACTACCGCATTCGCAATGCATTCGGATGTGAGGTCGATGGCATCATCGGAGTATACCACGTCGGCATTCAGGATGTGAGAAGTTTCTCCTATGTCAACCTGGCACCAAATCCGACATCAGGTATGGCGGACCTTACCCTCAAGTCCGACATTCCATATGATGCACAGTTATTATTTACCGACCTCACCGGCAGGACTGTCTCTCAACAACCTTTACAGATCACCACCGGCTTACAACAAAAACTAATAGACCTTTCATCCATGGCTGATGGTATATATATATTGTCTATTGTCAGTGATGGTCAAAAGCTGGCATCGATGAAGATTTCATTGATAAAATAACCTTTGCCAGTGACCTTCGATTTAAATTGCCTGAGCCCTGTGCAATGTATTAAAGCCCCCTTCAGGGGGGGTGGGGGTCGGGCAGGATACAAATAAACTTCTTTCCATTATGAAACGATTTTCATGGCTGTACCGGGGACTTTGGCCTTTATTCTTTTTATGATTTCTTTTGCTCAACCTTTGTAAATTTGTACGTATGAAACAGTCAATCAAAATTTTCGCTACGCTGCTTATATCTTTCATGACAGTGCAAACCTTTGCCTCCGGCATAGAGTTTGATCACGAGATCGCATTCCAGGAAGCCCTGGACAAAGCAAAGAGAGAAGGCAAACTTGTTTTCATGGATTGCTACACTTCATGGTGTGGTCCTTGCAAACGCCTTGCGGCTACCGTATTCACAGATAGCTCCGTGGGTGAATATTTCAATAACAACTATATCAATGTGAAATTTGATATGGAAAAGGGTGAAGGCACATCTCTCGCTACCCGTTATCAGATCACGGCTTATCCTACGCTCCTTTGGATCGACCCAAATGGTTCTGTAAAACATAAGGTCGTAGGGGGCCTGGACGTAGCCGGCCTTATTACTGCGGGCAAGCAAGCTGCAGACCCACTGCCTGACATCATGAATGCACTGAATAAAGATTATGCCGCTGGCAAAAGGGAACAGGCGTTCATGGAAGATTACCTGAAAAACTTTAAGGCTTCAGGCAGGGACTATGATGCAGTATTGGCTGAATATATGACGCAGACGCAAAAACAAAACTGGTCAAAAGAAAGCACGCTGCCGACCATCTATCAGATGACCAATAGCTACCGCTCTCCGGGTATCGACATATTGAAAAAAGAGAAGTCCTTTTTTGTATCAAAATTTGGAGCTCCTTCATATAGCCAGAAAGTCACGGCTATCGCAAAAGATGCCGCTGAATCTGCCCGCCGCAAAACAGATGAAGCCGTGCTCCATCAGGCACTCGACCTCGTCAAACTGGGTGGAGGTTCAGACAGCAAACAGGTCGTAGCCAAAATGGAGATGGATTATTATTTCAATACAGCCAATGCACCTGTCTATG
>JAOQAO010000032.1 GCA_025963485.1 Bacteroidota bacterium
ACCTTTCTTTGAGCAGCTCACGTCACTATATCAGGTATCGCTCCTCATAGACGACCTCGACGATACCAGTAAGAGCTGGATCGCACCGGCTCTGAAATACCTCACCGGCAAATACAACAGCACAAAGATCGAAACCATCAAACCACTCTCTGTAGAAGAAGTAAATGGCCTAATCGGCTGGGAGTTTTAAGTCACACTTGTATTTATCTGCCATCAGGCAGATTATAAACGAAGCCCTCTCCTTTGGAGAGGGTTGGGTGAGGATTGTATTGGCTGTTAAGCCCCTTTGGGGTTTGGGGGCCGTTCCCTATCTTCCCCTCATGAAACAAACTCTACTCATCTTCCTCACCATATTTATCATAAAGGCAAGCGCCCAACCCATCACCGTCTCCATCATCGCCCCGAAAAGCCTGATGGACACATCTATCACCGCGCTCACTATCGCGGATGCACAGGGGCTGCTGTCACAAGCCTGCAACTGCAAAGTCACTGTCAATGATGCAAACGCCAGCATACTCTTCAAACTGCCGGAGATCAATAAAGCCGAAGCTTCAAAACTCAATCACTTCGCACAGGCCGCTACTTTCCCATATCGCAACTATCCGGAGCATAATTACACATGGAAGATCAAAGACGAAGGTGTACATACTGTATATCAACTCACCGCCACCTCATGGCAGGGTGTCAGCTTTGGTATTTATGGAATACTACAAGAACATTTCGGTTTTAAGTTTTATCACCCTAAGCAGACAATCATACCCCACTTCGCCAATGGCTGGCCTGTAGAGATGGAGAAGACCTTTACCGGCACTCCACTATTTGACAAGAAAGGATTTCATCTGCACACAGAGCATCCCATAGAGCTTACCGAACAGCTCATGGACCCGACAGTACCACATGCACTCGACGACATCAAAGAATACATGAACTGGCTCGTCCGCAATGGTCAGACCTATTTCGAATTCTGCCTGCTCAATGACGTAGATAGGAAACTATGGCCCGCTCATGCCAAAGCATTTGTCGACTACGGCCACAGCCGGGGTATACAGGTCGCGGCGGACCTTTCGCTGCACATGATCCAGCAGAAGACCTTCCAGCTATACGGCGGCCCCGGAGATAAAAGAAAACAAATAGAAAAGAACCTCGACTGGCTGCTACAGGCCGACTGGGACTTCTTCAATATGGAATTCTCCACTGCCGAGTTCATCGCTGGAAATAAGAAGAAGAAAGAAGAGCTGCGTCAGCATGTGATCGAGTATCTGTTAGCTCATTCTAATACTAAACTTATGGGACGGCAGCACGTGGTCCGTCACGAGAACGAACTCGGCGACAAGAAGAAAGATTTCCACTGGGACTCAACTTCGCTTGCATTGGACAAACAGCGCGGGGTACTTTCACATACCGTTATGTTCTACGACATGACTGAACCTAATGCTCCCGTCTACGAAAACAAGAACCAACGCCATCAGTTTAAATTTCTCCTCGACCAGATGAAAGAGCGTGAGACCTGGTACTACCCCGAGTCTGCCTACTGGATCACTTTTGATATCTCACAGCCTTTGACCCTTCTCCCATATCTCTCCGCTCGACTAAGCGACATCGATACCTGTGCAAAATATAAAGTTCCTGGCCACCTCACCTTTAGCTCTGGCTGGGAGTGGGGATACTGGCTCGTCGACTGGAGTATCGCGAGATGGAGCTGGCAGTATAGCTACAATGGAGTCAACCAAAAACGCGAACCCACTATGTATGCGAGAGAAACAACCACCTGGGCAAATGAAGCAAAGGTCAATGCCGCTATGGACCTCCAGCAGAAATACCTCAAGGACTCTACCCTCATGCAGTACATGACCGCCATGACCATCACAGACGAGACAAGCATTAAGGCCCTCGCCAATGAATACGAGCCGCGTCCCCACTGGTCATACAAGTACCTTCAGCGCAAAGCCAATGACTCTATTATCACCGCAGTGCGCACTACGATACTACCTATGCTAAAAGGTTTTTCAGACAAATCTCTCGAAGTAGTGAAAACTATGCGCCCCGCCAAAGACTCCATAGCCGAAGAATTAGCCGACGGCATAGAGATCACCGCACTCCGTGCGAAACATCGCTACTACACGCTACAGCATATCCTCGATTACCGTGATAGGAAACTGCATCATCTAAAAAAGATCAAAGGAGAAACATTGCTGCAGCAGGCAGCAGCCACCCGCGCCCTCGCTATGGCCATCGTCAATCGCCGTCAGCAGCACTATCGCTACCCGCTATCTCTCATCGCTGCCAAACGCTACGACCACACCGCCTACCACTTCGGCTACCTCTGGCTCGCCAGCAACCTCCATCTCTGGCACCGCGAAGAAGAAGAAGCACGCAGGAACAAATACAGTCCCTGGTTTATGAATGTCTGGAACGTCGGCAGGATAGTTGGGTTTATCAAATAAATATCCAAATGATTGGCGTCAGCAACTTTGCGCCTTCGCGTCTTTGCGTGACAACGATTTTGCGTTTTTGCTTTTGCAAAAAACACTTTGTATTTCTTAATCTCTTTGCGTCTTCGCGAGAAATGCATTCGAATTAGAAATTAGCCGCGAACAACAACTCAAGATTAGTATTCTTGATGTTGAACAGCTTAGAGAGGTGATCATTGGTCAGGTTGCCATGATAGACATAGATACCATTCCTGATACCTGCGTCTTCAAATATCAACCCCTTGATACCGCTCAACTCGCCACAGTGAATAAGGATAGGCATCAGGATATTCGATATAGCATAAGACGCCGTACGCGACACCCGCGAACCGATATTCGGTACACAATAGTGCGTTACATCATATTTCTTAAACGTAGGATGAGAGTGAGATGTAATAGCCGACGTTTCAAAGCAACCGCCCTGATCTATACTCACATCGACTATAATAGAACCGGCTTTCATCTGTGAGACCATTTCTTCGGTCACTATGACCTGCGACCTTCCTTTCTTGGAGTGTATAGCTCCTATGGCTACGTCGGCGGCTTTGAGCTCTGAGCTAAGTATATCGGGAGATATGATAGAGGTGAAGACCCTCGCCCCTATCCTCTCTTGCAGCCGCTGCAGTTTGTAAACGTTATTGTCAAATACGGATACCACTGCACCGAGGCCCAGCGCTGCACGGGCAGCCGATGTTCCTACTGCTCCTGCTCCGAGGATCACCACCTTAGCAGGTGCCACACCGGATACGCCTCCTAGTAGTATTCCTTTCCCTTGATGTGCATTGCTGAGGTATTCGGCAGCGATGAGGATGGATGAGTTGCCCGCTATTTCGCTCATTGAGCGCACGAATGGGAAGAACCCTGCCTCATCCTTTGTGTATTCAAATGCCAGTGCCGTGACCTTCTTATCTATCAGTTTGGTCAAGTATTCACGCTTCATCGTAGGCAGGTGGATAGGAGAGATCAGCGTCTGGTTCATCTGCATGAGGTTGATCTCATCCAGTTGTGGCGGCGCGATCTTGATGATCACATCCGCTTTAAATACCTCCTCCCGCGAACTCGTGATCTCCGCACCCGCCTCCGAGTAGTCTGTATCGTAAAAATGTGATTCCTTGCCCGCATTGCTCTCTATAATGATGCGATGGCCGTTGGCCACCAGTGTGCGGACAGCTTCCGGTGTGAGGCCTATGCGATGCTCCTGAAAGCTCCACTCCTTAGGCATACCGATAAATAGCTTGCAGGCCTTATTCTCGACCATTAGCGGAGATTCCCTCGGCTCCAGTCCCAGTTTGGTCACTATCCCCTCAAATTGTTTCTTGCTCCCCGACATAGATGTTGTATGTTAGACCGTAGATCCTTTACCAGCAGTAATAAACAGGGCATGCCGCAGTTTCTTGCCTAACATCTGGCCTCTAAAGTCTCATCTAAATATAGTGATTTTTCTGTCATTATCCGACACCGTATCTATGTGGATAGTGATATAC
This sequence comes from Bacteroidota bacterium, assembly GCA_025963485.1. Classification (GTDB taxonomy): domain Bacteria; phylum Bacteroidota; class Bacteroidia; order Chitinophagales; family LD1; genus UBA1941. The sequence continues at coordinate 3,956 of JAOQAO010000032.1, forward strand.
TCACCCTCCCGCAGCAGCGGCATGATGAGTTGGGGCCACTCTATGAAGCAATAGTCCCCACCCAGCAGATAGTCCTCTACGCCTATATCCAGGGCCTCATCAGCCGACCGCAACCTGTACAGGTCGAGATGATAAATCTTGCCTTTCCCTGCGGCCAGAGGATACTCATTCACAAGTGCATAAGTAGGACTCGAGAAGTCCCCTTCGCCACACAGGGCCCTGCTGATAGATTTGATGAGGGTCGTCTTGCCCGCGCCCATCTCGCCTATGAATAGCCAGACTTTCGCCTCGCCAGCATGGCTGATTACCTGCTTTGCGCCCTCATCGATGTCATTTATATTATATAAAAAAGAAAGCTCCTGCATAGACCTCACCCATCTGCCTTCGGCATCTTCCCTCTCCCAAGGAGAGGGAAGAACCTAGTGACTTTAATTTTAGTAAAATAAAGCATAAAAAACTCCGGACAAAGATGGAAAAAAGAAAGCTCCTGCGTGTGCAGAAGCTTTTAAGGTGATTTATCAGTATTTTATGAAGAATATTATTTCAATGGATATGAATCCAGCAGTGATACATTGCTTCTCTTCTTCAGGCGCTCCAGGCACCTTTCCTTGATCTGGCGTACACGCTCGCGGGTGAGGTTGAGCTTTTCCCCGATCTCCTCGAGTGTATGCGTGTCATTGCCTTCGAGGCCGAAGTATAGCGTGATGATCTGCTGCTCCCTTGGATCCAGTGCAGACAGCATGTTTTTCAGCATGGTCTCTACAGAGCTGCGCATCATGTCATCCTCAGGTGTCAGGTGCGAATCGTCATGCAGCGTATCGCCAAATGACAGGTCGCCCTCTGCTCCTACGCCCATATCGGTAGATACGGTCGATACTATATTCTTGAGGTAGTCATTGATGTCATGTTCGGTGAGGCCGGTCTTTTTCATGACCTCCTCGATAGACGGGTCCTGTTGGTATTCCTGCTCCAGCATCTGGAATGCACGATTGATCTTAGAGAAGTGCTGTGCCTTGCCCGTAGGGATGCGGATGATCTTCGATTGCTCGATGATCGCCTGTGCCATAGCCTGACGGATCCACCACACACCATAGGAGATAAACTTGAATCCCTTGGTCTCGTCAAATTTCTGAGCGGCACGGATCAGGCCGAGGTTGCCCTCGTTGATCAGGTCATTCAGGGATAGTCCTTGATTTTGGTATTGTTTGGCTACAGATACGACAAAACGGAGATTGGCCTGCACCAGTTTGTCGAGTGCATCCATATCGCCTTCGCGGATCTGGCGGGCCAGTATGGCCTCTTCTTCTGCCGTAAGGAGTTCCTTCTTGGCTATCTCCATGAGATAGCGGTCGACAGAGTCACTGTCGCGGTTGGCGACATTATTTGTTAGTCTTAATTGCTTCATCGGGGGGACGTGTTTTCTTAGTTATACGGCACTCCCCTCGCCAATGTTACAAATCCCCCGATGTTAGGGCGTTTCGCCCAGATTGGCCATGATACTCTG
>JAOQAO010000037.1 GCA_025963485.1 Bacteroidota bacterium
TCAGATACAGGACCGAAGGTGGTAGAATACTCCGGCCAGATAGTGCCATTCTTTAAGAATGCTTTCCACGATCTGGATCAATTGATAAAGGGAGCATAAATAGACGACGGACCACTGACGACAGACCACAGGCAATAGCCAAACTGATAACTCATATGGTACTCCTCATTGACAATTATGATTCCTTCACCTACATGCTCCGGGACTATATCATGCAGGCTGGCCAGGAGTGTATCGTCGTGAGGAATGATGAGAAAACTATGGAAGAAATAAATTCGCTTGACTTTGACTCTATCGTCATCTCGCCGGGGCCGAGGACTCCATCTGAGGCAGGCATTACGATGGATGTGATCAGGCAATACTGGGAAGATAAACCAATACTCGGTATCTGCCTCGGGCATCAGGCTATAGGCGAGTTCTTTGGTTCGTCACTCGTATCAGCGCTGAAACCGATGCATGGCAAAACCAGTATCATGAAGCACACCGATCATAAAATATTTGAAGGTATCGCTGCTGAAACGGAGATCATGCGCTATCACTCGCTGGCATTGGAATATGTGCTGGAAGATCATCTGAAAGTAATAGCTGACACCGCAGAAGGTGAGATAATGGGTATCGCGCATACGGAGAAAAAGATCATTGGGTTACAGTTTCACCCTGAGTCTGTGCTGACGCCATACGGCCTGCAGATGATCAAAAACTGGTACAATTATATTTCCAGATAAACGCGAGTGTCCTTGACTTAGCAGGGAAACCCTTACGCTCCCTAGCATAGGGCGATGCCCATACGCTAGCGGCGTACCGCCCCGTTGGGGCTCAGTACCATGAACCGCTCTGTGATCTAAAGGATTTTTGCTTTTTAGATTATTGACAACGGGTTAAACGTCTTAAATAATCAATAACGCAATCTATTCGTGTTTTCAATCGCTATACTTTTGTGGTGGTTGATACATAACTTTGATTTTGATTTAATAAACTATATTTGGCTCATACGCGATTTACGATGCAATTTCAGATACAAGAGGAAGGAGAATTCAAGTGGGTGGAACAAGGTGAGGGAGAGGTCATTTTCCTGCTTCACGGGCTTTTTGGCGCCCTGAGCAATTTTGCCGATACGATCAATCACTTCTCCGGGCAATATAAAGTGATCATTCCGCTGCTGCCTTTGTATAGACTGGAGCTGGAGCGTACCTCTGTCATCGGCATGGTAGAGCATGTGGAGGAGTTCGTCAAACTGAAAGGACTGACAAAGCTCAACCTGATCGGCAACTCACTCGGCGGCCATATCGGGCTGCTCTACACCCTCCGCAACCAGGAAAATGTAAACTCGCTGACACTGACCGCCAGCTCAGGATTGTTTGAAAGTTCGCTGGGTGATAACTATCCGCGCAAGAGTGACTATGAATATATCAAGCGCAAGACTGCGGAGACATTTTACGATCCCGCTATGGCGACTAAGGAGCTGGTGGATGAGATCTATGACATAGTCAATACCCGTGAGAAAGCCCTTCGCACGATATTTATAGCCAAATCGGCGCTCCGGCATAATCTGCGTGACGAGCTCTCAAAAATCACTATCCCGTGTAACCTGATATGGGGAGCTAGTGATACGATCACCCCACCTTTCGTAGGAGAAGAGTTTAAAAAACTGCTCGTCAACTCCGAGCTAACCATCATCGAAAACTGCGGCCATGCGCCCATGATGGAGGTTCCCGCACAATTCAATACTTGTACGGAAAACTTTTTGCATAAAATTTATGCTAAATCGTAAACCTTTTTGCACTTTTTGCTGTCTATATACGTATATATGTATAGAGACTGTATATTTGATATGACTAAGGGAAGGCAGCAAACCGACCCAATCATGATAAAAGAAGAAGAGTATGTACGCCCGCGAAATAGTAACTGAAGGACTAAAGCCACTTGATAACAATGATACTGGTGAGAATGCTATCGTGCATATGCACGAGTACAATGTAAATCAACTGCCCGTCACCGAAGGTGACAAATATATCGGCATCATAGGACTGGATGATATCATCGCGCTCAAGCACCTCAACGATCCCATCAAAAATGTGCCAGCCCTCAAAAGGCCTTACGTATATGAGAATGCTCATATTTATGAGGTGATGAAGGCTGCGATAGAGTACAATGTGAAGCTCGTACCTGTGCTAAGCAAGGAAGATAAGTACATTGGCCTAATCACTGCAGAGAGTTGCATGAGGGCCTTTGCCAAGACCCAATCGGTAATGGATGAAGGTGGTATCATCAGTTTGTCCATACCTATCAAGGATTTTCAGCTATCGGAGATAGCGCGTATCGTGGAGAGCAACGGCGCTAATATCCTCAACTACTACTCCGACATAGATCAAAAGACTGCGACCGTCAATATCACCATCAAGATCAATACCAATGAACTTTCGGCCATTATAGCCGCATTTGAGCGGTTTGAGTATGAGGTCAAGGGGGTACACCAGGACGAAAGCTATCAGGAGGACGTCAAAGACAGGTATGATGCCCTGATGAAATACCTTGACGTATAGCCGGATCAAAACGTTTTATCGCTACAGCGTGGCGCTTCGGTGACCATTACGACGGTTTTAGCCCATTTCCTTTCCCATTCACTTTTTATTGCACTTTTTTTGATCCTGATACGTCTCGTATTGGAACTAAATATGTTATGACGGATACGGATCGAGCTTTTGCCATAAAACATTCCTCATTTTAAAACTATTTTCCCAATAATAACGTTTGTAAGTTTTTAGATTTGCAGCGCCAAAAGCGCAATGACACATCCACCTAAGCCATACACCTTGAGAATACTGCTGATACTGGCGGTTTTATGCCTATGCAAGGTTTCCTATGGGCAGTATACGGAGATCAAGGGCAATGTCATAGACTCCAAAGAAGCCGATAGTACCATGAGGAAGGCTGCATATGCGAGTATCCTGCTAAAAGGAACGACAACTGGCACTACTGCGGATGGGGATGGATTTTTCTATATACGTACGCTGGAGAAATCAGACTCACTGATCGTAGGATATGTAGGCAATAAAATAGCTGTACGCATACAGAGAGGCCAGTCTCAAATTATCACTATAGACCTATCACAGGGAGGTCATCAATTACCTCCAGTAATCGTCAAAGGTCCAAAGCACCCTCCAAAACACATAGATACGCCCGCAGTATATGTATACCGGCAGGTAGTGGCACACAAAAGTCAAAACAGAGAAGACAATCTGCCCAGCTACCGGCTGCAGGAATATCAAAAGCTGGATATAGGGTTGATCAATCCCAAAAAGTGGCTTGTCAATCTGGGTTTGATACGTCCATTCCGCTTTGTATTTAAAAATCAGGACACTGCACTTGCCTATAGTGGTTTCAACTCTTTTGATACGACCCTTTTTGTACCCGGCCTGCTGAAAGAGGATATGACCGACGTCTACTACCGGCGAGATCCAAAGACCATAAGACAAATTACGACGGGATCAGCATTCTCGGGTATCAGCAATAAATCTATTGGAAGCCTGCTTAATTACACTTTTGACAGGATCAATGTGTACGACGACATTTTCCTGCTGGTGCAAAAATCATTTGTATCACCCTTTGCACCAAGCGCACAAGCCCTAACCTATGACTACTTCCTGCGGGATACGGTCAAAATGGATGGGCGGACGACCTATAAGCTGAACTTCGTAGGAAAGTCAAAAGTGGACCTGGCTCTACAAGGATATGCATGGATCGACTCCGCTACCTGGGCGATCAAGTCCATAGAAATGCGTCCGAACCTGCATGCCAATCTGAACTATCTCAAGGAATACACAATTAAGCAAAGCTATACACTGGTCGGCAATATCTGGATGCTAAAAACCGAAGACCTGCAAACGGAAGGTGCGATCTTTAAAGGTTCCAAGACCTTCAATATGGCCGTAATGATCAAAAAACACCTGAGCCGTAAAAATATAGAACTGAACCCTGTAGTACCGGACTCGATATTCAGGGGCGTAGATCAGGAGGTGATCGTGGAGGGCGCAAGAGAAAGATCACATGCGTGGTGGGATTCGACCCGTCTCGATCAGCTAAGCCATGCTGAGAAAAGAGTCATAGAAATACATGATACCCTGCCTAAAATGCGCGCCTATAAAACCTGGCTCTGGGTAATACAACTCGCTACAACAGCCGATTTCAAGGCCGGGCCTGTAGAATTTGGCCGCTTTTATAAATTTGTAAGCTTCAATGATGTGGAAGGTGTGCGCCTGCGCCTGGGCATTCAGACCAATGAAGATTTCAGCAAGAAGATACACCTGTTTGGCTATGGCGCATATGGCACGAGGGACCATGTTTTCAAATATAATATCACCAGCCACTTCGTACTACCCTCGATCAATGACCGCTGGCGCCAGCTGGAGCTATTCTATCAATATGACCTCAATGAGCTAGGCCAGCAAAACCAACTCCTCACTTTTGATAATATATTCAGCAGCATCGGGGGCAGGCCATCTACGCTGCATGCGATGAAGATCCGCGAATGGGGTATCAATCTGGAGAATGAATGGCTGAGAGGATTCTCCAGCACCATGTCGATCCACAATATGACATACTACGCCATCCCGGGCAAGAATGAATTTATCTATACCCGCAAATCGGACAATACTCAAATACACTTGCCGAACTTTGACGCCTTTGAAATAGGTGTAGATAGCAGGTATTCATATAAGGATAAATATTACAAGGCTGGTTTCTACCGTTTCTTTATCGCGACAAAGAATCCGGTCTTCCTGCTTAACTATAAACTGGGCTTCCTCACCGTGAATGGCAACAGGTCTGTGTACAGCAAGCTACAGGCGACTGTCAAGCAGCGCCTCTCATGGACGCTCGGGCATACCTGGTACCAGATACAGGCGGGCAAAATATTCGGCCTGAGCCCATACCCGCTGAGCTATGTGACGCCGGGTGGATTTGGGTACCTGCTCAATAATGTCGATTACAATATGCTTAGCCCGTTTGAGTTTGTGACGGACCAGTACATCTCCGTGTACCTGGAGCATCACTTCGATGGATATTTCTTTAATAAGATACCGTACGTAAACAGGCTTCAACTCAGGGAAGTAATATACGCCCGTGCACTCTGGGGCAGCTATAATAGCGCCAACAAAAACCTGCTTAATCCGGGGCCTGAATTCAATTTTAATACGCCGTCCAAATATCCATATGTCGAAGCGGGTTTTGGATTTGAGAATATCGTAAAGGTACTGAGGCTGGACTTTATCTGGCGTGTGACCTACCGCGACAATAAACTGGCGAAGAACTTCCTTCCTAAGTTTAGCATAGCGGTGGCGTTCTAGGCAACAGCCGGCCCCATCCAAGCCTTCCCCAAAGGGGAAGGCTTAACAGCCCATATATAGAAACCTTGTTGTACCAAAACACACTCAAAGTACTGGCTTGCAGTAATCAGTCAGTAAAAATTAACTATCATTACAACCGATAGATAAGCATGCCAGAGCCGATAGTACAACTCAAAAATCTCACTAAAAAATATGGAACCCTCACTGCGGTAGATGGGCTCAACCTGACCGTGGAGAAAGGAGAGATAGTCGGCTTCCTCGGGCCAAATGGGGCGGGTAAATCGACTACGCTGCGCATGATGCTGACGCTGATCAAACCAACGACAGGGGAGATCATTTTGTTTGGTAAAAATATAGCTCAGGAACGCAATGCGATACTCAGGCAAATAGGCTGTATCATAGAGAAGCCTGATTTCTACCTCTATATGTCCGCGCGTAAAAACCTGCAGATCTTTGCCCGGATGAGTGGTACAGATCCTACTGTGGCGAAGCTGGATGAAATGTTTGAACTGGTAGGACTAAAAGGGCGAGACAAGGACCAGGTGAGGACCTACTCACATGGCATGAAGCAGAGGCTGGGAATAGCGCAGACGCTGATACATGATCCGGAGCTTATCATCCTCGACGAGCCGACTACAGGACTCGATCCACAAGGCATCATTGATCTCCGGCATTTGATACTTAGGCTAAAGCATGACTTCAATAAGACGGTAATATTGTCGTCGCATATCCTGAATGAAGTGGAACTGATAGCCGACTCGATGACCATTATCAATAACGGCAAGGCGATCGTACAGGGCAAAGTGAGCGACCTGATGTCTCATGAGGCGCTGATCGTATCTGCTGAGCCGGTAGATATGGACAAGGCAACGCAAATAATAAATGCTTCGCAGTGGCAAAAGTCCCTGAAGGATGTGGCGGATGGCAAAATGAATTTCCATATCAGTAAGAACCAGATACCGGAATTAAGTGCGTTCCTTTCTGCCAACGGTGTGCAGCTATATGGCCTGCAATACAGGAGAACTTTAGAAGATTACTTCCTCAAACTGACGCACAAATGATGTTGCTCACGCTCATACGGCTGGAGATCTATAAGATCATCACGAAGCCCCGATCGTTTATAGGCTTTGCGGCGGTGACGGGTGTGATATTTGTGATACAGTTTGCACTATATATCGATGGCAAGACTTATTGGGATTTCCTGATACAGTCACTGAAAGATACTTTTGAGATACAGGGCGTGATCTTCAATGGCAATCTGGTTTGCTTTATCATCCTGCAGATGCTGCTCATGCAGCTGCCTCTCATGATAGCGCTGGTAATGGGTGACCTGGTATCCGGCGAAGCCGCCACCGGCACCATCAGGCTGCTCGTGACCAAGCCGGTCTCGCGTGCGCGGATACTGCTGTCCAAATATATTGCCGGCTGCATTTATATCGTACTGATGGTGGCATGGTTGGGACTGCTGGCTCTCGGGCTTTCCGTTTTACTATTCGGGCATCAGGACCTGGTGGTGATGAAAAATGACGGTATCACCATCATACGCGATGCGGACCTGCTGTGGCGTTTCTTTGGGGCATTTATTATTGCGACGCTGAGCCTGACATTGGTAGGGACATTTTCGATGATGCTGTCTTGCTTTACGGACAATTCTATCGGGCCTATCATTATCACGATGGCGGTGATCATACTTTTCACAATAGTGGGTACGATCGATATTCCGGTTTTTGACAAGGTAAAGCCGTTTCTTTTTACCACGCATATGATCGTATGGCGAAACCTGTTTGATAATCCCGTGCCGAAGCATCAGATACTTCAATCGGTTGGCATACTTTTGGCTCATATCGCGGCATTCCTTGGTATCTCGTTTTATCATTTTACGCGAAAGGACATTCAAAATTAGTAGTGAGTAGTGGGTATTGAGTAGTGGGATAATGCAGATGGTATTTAGTATTAAGTATTTAGAGAATGCAAAATACAAGAAGAGAAATAAGATGAAGTCAACAATAAAGAGAAGTTTCCTTGTAGGTTTTCTGGCGCTTTTGATCCCAGTAGGAGCGTCGGCTCAAAGCCCGAAGCAAATACTCGCGGCAGTCAATCAGAAATTTATGAAGGTGAATGACTACAGTGCTAATATCCATCTGGTATTCAATCTTCCTTCTGTCACGATACAACCGATAGACGGGAAAGTGTATTTCAAAAAACCGGCTAAATTCCGGATCAAAACGAAGGGAATCATTTTCCTGCCTAAGCAGAATCCGTATTATTCTTTGGCAGCATTGTCTGATACCAATTCATATACTGCATTTACCACAGGTGAGGAGAAAATAGGATCAACGGGCGTCATTGTGATAAAGGTCAGCCCTAATGCCGATGACAATGACCTGATACTGGGAAAATTCTGGATCGATAAGGCGAATAGTATCGTGCTCAAATCGCAACTCACTACGCGGTCGTCGGGTACTATACAGACGGAGAGCAGCTACGGCGCCAATGCTAATGTGGCTTATGCGCTGCCGGATAAAATGACGCTATCGGTGGATATGACCAAATTTAAGATCCCAAAAATGGTGTCTGCGGATATCAATTCTAAGCCTTCTCATTCGGATAATGAACCGCGTAAAGGGACGGGTGTGATCACTTTGTCATATAGCGGATATGCTATTAATCAGAAAGTGCCGGATTCGGTGTTTACCGAGGAAGTGACAAAGTAAATATATATCTCGCAAAAACGCGAAAATGCAAAAATGAAAACGCTTTTTGGATTTTTGAGGTTTGGGATTCCTTCCGTTTTATCTCGTCTATTTTTATGTTTTGAAAAACGTCGGAATGACGACCTCTTAGTTTTATTTTTTCGATAGTGCTGCTATGTCTTTGACGTCGAGGACTGACTTGTCGTAGCCTTTGGTGACGGCGTTGACCATGGCGACACCTACTTCGCTTAGTTCGCAGGCTGTGCCTGGGGCTATTGCCTTAACGATAGGGAAAAGCCAGCCGATATATTTGTATGCTGGGAGTACATTTTTGGCACCCGGGGCGGGCCTCATGAATGCGGGGCGAAAAGCATAGGCCTTTTGGAAAGGCAATTTCATCAGGTCGTTCTCCGTTTTGCCTTTGACGCGGGCCCACATGGTACGTCCCTTTTCTGTACTATCTGTGCCGGCACCGGAGATATAGATGAAGGTCATACCGGGATTGTATTTCACGACCGTCTTTGCAAAGTTTAAAGTGAGGTCATAAGTGAGCTTGGTGTATTCGGGTTCCTTCATACCAACGGATGAGACGCCCAGATTGAAGAAGCAGGCATTGTAGCCGCTCAGTTGGTCCTCTATCGATGAGAGGTCAAAAAAATCCTTGACGATGACTTCTTTGAGTTTAGGATGGCTGAAGCCGCTTGGTTTTCTATTGACGATAAGGACCTGCTCTACATCGGGATGTTTGAGGCTCTCCATCAGGACACCCTCTCCTACCATGCCGGTCGCGCCGGTTATTATTGCTCTTACTTTCATATTCCTTTAGGCGTTTATCAGATGAAAATATTGCAGTTGACAGGAGGAGAAATGAGACACGACTATTGAATATGCCCGATCTTTTCCTGGATGAATGCACAGACCTCATGCAGATGATCATAATCGTCATCGCGAAATTCCTGTCGGCTACCTCCGCCTTTGGGTAGTATCACCAGATCACCCATTTCGATACTGGTTCGCGAAGACGGCCATTTACCTGAGTAGCTAGTGGTGCCATGCAAAAAACCAACATGCTCAATGTCCTCATAGTAGATCTCAGCGATCACCCCTTTCCATATACCGGTGGCAACTATGCGATCAGCATAAAGGATCATTTCGCGGTAACTATTCAAAAGGACAAGTGTGGCGCCAATAGCAAGGCTCAGCGCCAAAACGATGAGGGGTACTCCCGGTATGTCCGCCACAAACATTATCAATATCAGTAAAACAAGCGCCGCACAAATAACTCCCGAGGTGAGGAGGCTATTTTTCCCGGTCTTGTATTTCATATAATATACTTCTTCCATTTTCTCAGGTTATTCCATTTTCTATATTAAAAAATCAGTAACCCTTCCCGCTTTTACAGCCGTGCCATCTTTATCCTCGTTTTCTTTGAGGCGCATGACCTGATCGAGGGCTGAAGGCACTACGTCACTGATAATGACAATGAATGAACCGGGCTCGGCATTAGCAACTGCAAAGTCGATGGCTTCTGCTTCCTTTTTGATCACGGAGATCTTTTTGTTTGGGTCGACGTTATTTACGCCTTTCCTAATAAGAGCGATAATATCTTCTTCGGTGCGTCCGCGCAGGTGCTTGTCCTGGCGGATGATGATCTCGTCGAAGACCATGGCTGCCTGTTCGCCGAGTGCAATTGTATCCTCATCGCGGCGGTCGCCTACGCCTGCTATGACGCCGACCTTTTTAGAGGCATCTACTTTCTTGACAAATTTACCTATGGCATTCATGCCATGCGCATTGTGCGCGTAGTCGAGCATGACGGTGAAATTGTGGAAGTTGAAAATGTTCATACGGCCGGGTGTCATGGCGGGAGAAGGGATGAATGTCTCGAGTGCCTGCTTGATATCTTCTATCTTGAAGTTGGATAGATAGGCTGCGAGTATAGCGGGCAATACATTGGCTATATTGAACTCTGCTTTGCCGCCAAATGTGAGCGGGATATTGGTGACCTTGTCAACACGTATCTTCCATGTACCTTTCTGGATGGTGACGTAGCCACTTTCAAAAACAGCAGCTACTCCACCTTTCTCGCAGTGTTCCTTAATACGCGGATTATTTTCATTCATGGAGAAGAATGCGACTTTGCAATCGAGCTCTTCCCGCATGGCGTATACGAGATCATCATCGGCGTTGAGGATAGCATAGCCCTTTGGCAATACTGATTGCGGGACTACTGCTTTGACACGGGCGAGCTGCTCTAAAGTATCGATGCCTCCGAGACCCAGGTGATCGGGAGCGATATTGGTCACGATAGCGATGTCGCAATTATGAAATCCTAAGCCTGCGCGGAGGATACCGCCACGGGCACATTCTAATACTGCGAAGTCTACTGTTGGATCTTTTAATACAAACTCCGCTGACACGGGTCCTGTGCAATCGCCGGACATGAGCATCTGATTTTGGATATAAACGCCCTCTGTAGTCGTGAAGCCAACCTTATGGCCCATCTGCTTCACGATATGAGCTGTGAGGCGGGTCGTGGTGGTTTTACCGTTGGTACCTGTCACGGCGATAATAGGAATACGTGCTGTACTGCCCGGCGGATAAAGCATATCGATGACGGGTTCCGCGACATTGCGTGGCAGGCCGTCTGTGGGATCGAGGTGCATACGGAATCCGGGTGCTGCATTAACTTCCAGCACTGCTCCGCCTGTTTCGGAAACGGGTTCGGAGAGATTGTGCGCCATGATGTCGATGCCGCAGATGTCCAGACCGACGATGCGCGCTATGCGCTCACACATGAATATATTGGAAGGGTGTACGAGATCTGTCACGTCTGTGGCAGTACCTCCGGTGCTGAGATTAGCCGTGGGCTTCAGCCAGAGTTCTTCTTTATTTGACAAAACCGAATCCAACGTCAGGTTTTTTGCCTTCAGGATATCCATAGTGAAATCATCGATCTTGATCGCGGTGAGCACTTTCTCATGACCGTAGCCACGACGTGGATCTGAGTTGACCTTGTCGATCAGCTGCTGGATGCTGCTTTTGCCATCGCCAATGACGGCTGCGGGGGTGCGCAATGCGGCGGCCACAAATTTATAGTTGATAACCAGTACGCGAAAGTCGCGGCCAGTGATGAACCTCTCACAAATGACAGCGCGACCATATTTCTTAGCCGCATTTAATCCGCGGACAGCATCGTCCCAATTACGTAGATCAGTGGTAGCTCCTTTGCCGTGATTGCCATCGACGGGTTTGGTCACCAGCGGGTAACCGATACGGTCGACTGCTCTTTGGAGGTCTTCTTCGTCATAGATGATAATGCCACGTGGAACAGGTATCTCGGCGGCGCCGAGGATGTTCTTTGTTTCTTCTTTGTCGCAGGCGATCTCTACTGCTATATTGCT
>JAOQAO010000081.1 GCA_025963485.1 Bacteroidota bacterium
TTTGCCCATGAGAGTTTGAGTTTTGGTGTATTCCAAATATAAAAGGATAGTATCTATAAAAGAAATTTATGTTTCAACCGGATACTAGATACTGGATGCCAGATGCTGGATAATACAGAATGCCGAAACGACGTCGGCTGTTTGCATTCATCCAGTATCCAGCATCCAGTATCCGATTTTTGGATAGTCCGGCAAATAGTTACTTTCGCACAAAATCAAATACATGAAGAAACTATTAGTAGCAGCGGTAGCTGTGGCCCTGATCTCATTGACATCATGCGGCACCGGTGGCAGTGTATTCTCAGCCGGTACCTGGTCGTACAAAGGTGTGAGCTATAATGCCTATGCAGCGACCGGAAGTACTACAGCCAAAACCCTGACTGCCTCTTATGCCAATAGCAGCGAATCGGACAATGTGATCTGCTACTTCCAGACATTCCCTCCGGCAGCGGGTACATATACTGTCGTGAATACTCCGGTATCCTCGGCTAGTCAGGTGTACATGGTCATGAATATTGGCCTTAAAGGGTTCACTGTGGATGTCAGCGGTGCATCTACTGCGACAGTGACGGTAAATAGTGCAGGCAAAGTAGCAGTCATTGTGAATTCTGTGACTTTCTCCAATATCACCGGACAGACTGCGGACTCAGGACCGTTTACAGCTTCTTTTACACAGAATCTGTAAACAGTCGCCACGAAAGAACATAAGCAAAAAAGCCCTGTCTAATAGTTAGACGGGGCTTTCTGTTTTATATTTCTCAGGGATGGCGGCCTATCTGGAGGTTGCTGGTGCGGATCTTGCTCTCGAGCTGCAGGCAGTACTCATCGACCTCCATGATATCTATGGTCACATCCTCACTATCCATAAACTCTACGAGATAGCTCCGCGGATTGGAGACGTATACCTGGTGGACCAATCCCCGGGTGCCTTCGGGTATCTGAGCGTTCACATCGCTCGTCGTCATAATTATGTCCTCTTCTTCTATCATATAGTTGTATTTGTTCTTTTCCCATTGGGGGTTCGGGAAAGCGCCAAATTCATCAGTGATATGTCATTGTATGCCTCGTCACCATCTGAGATATACCAAAACCACACGGGCGCATAGCAGGTGTGGGCGGCAATATCGTGGGTATGGATCGCGGCGGATATTACTTTTTAGGGGGAGGAGGTTTGCCTATTAATACGATGGACGGAGACAAAGGTTTTATTTTTCGGTATAAGTTTAACAAGACGGATTTTGTGTTTAAGCAGAATCTCCTTTCGCTGAAACGGAATGAAGCTGGCCGGCACAAAGGGAAACTTTGCTGGCGGACGGTTTGGTTTTGAAATGTTTTATTGTATATTGATTTTCATAACCCCAAAAACCGGACCCGATGACCAGATCAGAAATAGTGACCAGACTCAGGGAAGACCATAAGCGGTTTGCAGTAATGATCTCGTCGCAGACCGATGAGGACTTTCTCCGGGCGGCCGACGGCAAATGGTCCGCCGGGCATCAGCTGGATCATATATACCGCAGTGTCAAGCCATTGCGCACGGCGGTAAAGCTGCCGGGCTTCGTACCACGGCTGCTATTCGGCAAGGCGACACACCCCTCGCGTAGCTATGAGGAGGTAGTATCGGGATATAAGGAAAAGCTCGCCGGTGGTGGCAAGGCCAAAGGCAAATTCATACCCAAACCCGTCGAGGTCGGCCATCGCAATTCGCTGCTGATCAAGCTCACAGATACTGTAGAGTCCCTGTCTAAGAAGATAGAGAAAATGGACGAGGAGAAGCTCGATAGTGTAGTACTGCCACATCCCCTCCTCGGCAAACTCACCCTCCGGGAGATGCTCCACTTCACCATCTACCACGTAGGCCATCATCACAAAATGACGATGAAGAACCTGGGGAAATGATCCTCGTTAATGGTTACTGGATGCTGGTTTCTGGATAGCACAAATGGCAAGCAATAACTGTCCAGTATCAAGCATCCAGCAGCTAGTATCCAATTCAGGCTTCCGATAAACAGCCTATACCCAGTCTTGTGCAGTGAGGTCGAGAGAGAATTCATCAGGCTTTTCAACCCACTGCATTTTATAAAAAGAGAAGCCTGCCTTTTGAGCAGGCTCCTTATTGGGACGGGTTGGTTATACGCTAAAAATAAATTTGATTATTCGATTCCAGTTGAAGCAACTCTATGGGGATTGAACCCTCACTGAGCTTTTTACCTTTCTGGTCAAACTTCTCATACATAAATGAGTCATCTTTGGTATATCCGCTAAACTGTAGAGTCCCCTGTGGAGAAAATAGCCTGGCCTGACGTATTGTGCCAAATTGATACTTGATTTCTTTTCTCAGGGTATCACGTACTTTAAACTGCCAAATGCCATCTGGTTTATTCAACTTATAGTCGCCCTCGGATCGCACTATCCCGATTAGGGTATCTCGGTTCTCTTTGGTGCGGTTTACGTCAGTAGGGCTTGTACCATGACCGAGAACTGGCGATAAGGATATGTTTACGTTTACCAGAGTATCATAACGCACCCAATGACCTGTCTTGAGACCTTTGCCGTCAAACTGATTCAATGACGACGGAGTGTCTTTTATCTTGCCCGATGACACGCACGAGTTTAGGAATAGCAGAATAATCCCGGTAATAAAAAGTAAATTCCGCATACCTTTTCGAATGTAGATATTTTTATCGCTGAATGCCATTGTTAGGCGATACACCATTTTCGATTTTGGTCTCAAAAAAAGTATGGTCACAGATGCCGTCTTTAGAAAAAGTGATGTTTAAGAACATTTCATTACACTTCAATTGCGGTGGGCATTTACCTAATTTGTATTCAAAACTTACCGGACTTTCCCGAAGATCTGGCGAACCCAATACGGATTTCACCTTATTGGAATCAAACCCCACCAAAACATCGAACGTAACCCTGTTCTGGGAAACAAAACTGTCAATGAGTGGTTGCTCCATACGATGCATCTTATGCGCCGCATCATAACGGAAGTTCTCCTTAATAAATGCAAGCTTTTTAGATACGGATGCATTGCCCTGTTTAGAGGCAATGCATCCTATCAATACTAGTGGAATAAAAAGTAATCCAAGCTTAATGCTATTCATGGACAATTTTAAGATTGCGGTTACCATTTCTGGTTTCTACGCTCATAAGATATACGCCAGTGCCTAATGCATTCGGCATCTGCAAAGTTAGCTGATTTTCGTTTGACCCTTCCCATACATTCACGAGCCTGCCGTCTAAGCTAAAGATAGTCACTTTTTGTATGACCGATTC
This sequence comes from Bacteroidota bacterium, assembly GCA_025963485.1. Taxonomy (GTDB): domain Bacteria; phylum Bacteroidota; class Bacteroidia; order Chitinophagales; family LD1; genus UBA1941. The sequence goes on from JAOQAO010000081.1 coordinate 3,283, forward strand.
GGATTCAATAGTTACCTGATTGTCGAACGGATTAGGATAGACAGAGACCTTGACCTGACCTGCGTTTTTTATCCCGTTATAGATAAAGCAAATGGGCTGTGCGACCATTGGCAGGTTTCCGCACCCATGCACATATACGGGATTGCTCGAACTTGTGACCTCGGAAGACCCGCCATCTATCGCCGAGCCATCTACTTTAATGTTGACGTACCGTCCGCTTGGCGGCAATCCTCCAGACGGAACTGTCGGAATAACATAACTCATGATCGCAGCGGGGTCTATTACATGGTTATGACCCACTCCATGCCCCAATTCATGCAAGACTACATGATAGAGATCGCTTTGACCGAACGGTACGGGAGCGGTACCTGACGTATCGGTACACCATGTAAGCGCGGGATTGTCTGAAATGATCAGATCAAGTTCCTCAACGGTAACGATTTTTCCTCCTGCTGAAGTGCAAATGTCGGTAAAGCTGAAACAGGTCGCAAGCACGTTGGACGGTCGTGGTCCGATTGTTATCAGGTTGATCCCGTCACGCTTCGCGGTGTCCGCTAGTCCGAACGTGTCGCGCACTATGGCAAAGTTGACGCCTGTCGCGCATATCCAATCTTGCACCGATTTTTTGACCACTCCGTAGATAGCAGGCTTATGCGATACCGAAGTATCGACAAAGAACTGGTAACCGCCGTTGCCATTCTTGTTGTACAGAAAGCTCTGGTACTTGCCGCCAGTTGCGACAATGATATCGTTCTTTAGAGAATAATAAACTGTTAAAGGTGTGGCGCTCGTATCCTTGTCGCCAGTACTTGTTACTATGCGAAACTTGCCTGTGCCAATCGGCAGTTTCTTTGCGCCCGAATCCACCGAGGGGACGTACATTCTAACCAGCGTATCAGACCATGAGATATAATCGCTATCATCTAAGCCGAGGCTCATCCCCGTTATTGGATAATCCGCATTGTAAAACAGTAAATTGCCCGTGCCTCTTGTGTTGCCGAATTGAAAGCCGTGTATGTTTAAAACATCCCTTACACCTCCGTTGACCGTAGGCGGATCGAATGACGTGATCGTGGCTGTGCACGACGGAACGGCTACGCTATCAGTTGTGACTAGATCGTAAAAAGTGGATAAGGTATCTCCTGAAGAAACAGAGTATGAAGAACCATTAGCCATATACGAATTCCCAAAGAATGCGAGAGTATCTTCTATATCTATCTTAGAGTTTAAACCGCAGGTCTGGATTTCCATACTTATATGCACAAGCTGTTGAGGTGACGCGGTGATAGGACTTTTGCAAATTGAATAGTCGTGAGCAAAAACAAGCATACTAATGGTACTCGGGTTATCATCATTGGGTGAGACTGGAAAGTAACAACTCGGGTTTGCCATGGCACCATTCGTCACGCTTATCTTGTGGTTCGTAACGAGGTAGGGGCCAAAAACAGCAGGATCGTACACAATCCGAATAGTAGCATCGCTGAGATAATGGTTTGTGTTGCTCTGGTCAAAAACGTTAACGTCATATTCCAAATATTTAGGACTTGTCCCTGTGACTTGGACATTGGAAATCCTATAATTCAAAGTTTCGATAGCGCGTGATGCCTTGGGACGGTTCAAATGCGTTCTGTTGTAGTGTAAGCGGTTTTGTGCCTGTTGCGATTCCAGAGAGCTGTATGCGGGCATTATGCGCGCATGGTAGGGATACACGGTCGGGTGCTTAGCGGCAGGTGGCAACAAACTGGATTCGGAGCAATCGACATAGGTCAATTGCGTTGCATATTCCGCAAGATCGTACAGATGCGCCAATGAATCATATACTGTCCAAATGTCGTAGGCTTTAAGTAAACTGTCGTCGTACATGTATTTTATGAATGACTGCCAATCATACGGCGCTCCTAGCTTCACTGGAATGGTAAAAGGATAATAGGTCACAGGCAACTCCTTATCCGTTGAGCTAGTAAGAAAAATGCCTTGATCTCCGACTTTGAGCGCAAGCGCGTGAGACACGTCCAGCCCCTTATCGGTTAGCTGCCCTCCGTCTGTAATGAGTTCCACTGTTCCGCAACTCATAGCATCGACGCCTTTGAAAATCTTAGTGACTTGAATGACATTTGAGGTATAGATCATCTTCTGATCTCCGGTCTCGTACGAATTCGTCTTGATGACAACGCCCTCAAAAATATAAGTGGTGTTGTTTATCCTGTCGAGAATATCCCTGTATACTTCTTGGGCGGACAAGGTGATTGAAAAAAATAGGACCGCAAGACTTAGTAATAAATTCTTGTTCATGGTTAAAATTGTGAGTTAAAAAATTAGATGATACGAATGTTAAATTGTTATTTGTATATTCCTATACCCATAAAAGGGTATGGTTCTTAACATGTAGAAAATATTAAATGGCGGCACTAAGCACAATACATAGTGCCACCAGAGAGCTTGGGCATCTCCGTCTTAGTGGGTTACTGAAATCTTTTGAGTTGAGGTAAACCCATTTGCACTTGTTTGGAGTACATAAATGCCGCTTTGTAGATTAGCGACGCTGCATGTTTTTGTATTTTTATCACTCGATATAAGAGCATCGTTAGACAGTACTGTTTTACCGAGCATGTCGGTAATAGAGAATGCCACATCGTTTTGCACACCATCATAAATCACTGTTAGGTTATCGGATGCGGGATTGGGATATACTGAAATGTCTGATGGCTGTAGGTTTTCGATCCCTGTACTTAGTCTTTCGCCCACATATGCATTCCTTACCTCCAATGTTCCTGTGCCTGGAAATACTGAATTAAACTCTAGCTGGATATGGTTATACCAAGGGAGTGGGAATGAAAGCGTCGTCCATTTTATACCGGGCAGTCATGAGGGACGCCCTGTCAGAGTGAGATTGACCCTGCCGATGTGCATCAGGTATAGCAGGAATTAAATCTTTCACACACTCAAATGCACAGGTGCAAATCCAAATAAAAAACCCCGCACCGTTTGGTACAGGGTTTTAGTTTAGGATTGGGTTGCTGATTATTTTGTAACGGCGAAGCGCACAGTTTCGTTGGCCGAACCGTGCTTCACAGTGAGTGTGTAGAGTCCTGCGGGCTGAGCGCTCATGTCGATGAGCATATGGTCAGCAGAGATCACCTGCTGGTGTACAGTGCGGCCTACGGCGTCATATATCTCATAGCGGTCACCTGTCCTGCCTGTGGTCTGCAGCGTGAGCAGTCCCTCAGTAGGATTAGGATAGACGCCTACGATCATATTGCCATTGATGTCATTGATACCGACATTGACTACAGACGTGGCGGCAGATAGCGCACCGCAGCCGTTAGCGCCTACCACGTAGACGGTATAGTTGCCATTGGCAGTGACGGTAAGCGTTGCGTTGGTCTCACTATTGAGCTGTACACCATTGGCGAACCACTGGTACGATGTGCCCGCACTCGACGTGAGGACAAATCCTACGCGCGTAATAGTAGGTGTAGTAGCAGGTTTGACGACGAGCGATACTGCATTGGAAACGGCAGTGCACTGATTGACATCAGTGACGGTGACCGTATAGCTGCCCGAGGCAGTGACATATACGGTCTGGGTAGTAGCGGCTGTATTGCTCCAGGCATAGCTGAGGCCAGCAGGTGTAGCTGTCAGCGTCGCTGTATCTCCCTGGCAGATACTGTCAGGTCCCACAGGCGAGACGGAGACGGTAGGCAGATTGACCAGTGTGATCACGGTAGGCGATGATACTGCGCTGTCAAGGGCAGCATTGTATACGGTCACTACATATGATCCGGCAGCATTGACAGAGACCGACTGCGTGGTGGCGCCGGTAGACCATTTATATGTATAGCCTGTACCCGAAGAGGCAGTGAGTGTCTGTGATGATCCGCTGCAGAGGTTGATATTGCCCGCAGGGCTGATAGCTGCTGTCGGCGGGCCTACACAGGCTGCATATGCTTCATAAGCCGGGTACGGTGACGCAGTATCCAGTGTGGTACATGCGACAGTCGGGCACTTAGTGCGGATCCAGTACCTGAGGCCGCTCTGCGCGGCATTTTGATTTGGCAGTGTGCCTATACCGGTGAGAGTGACGTCTACGATGATGCGCAGTTGGTATTGTCCCACAGGTCCTGTAGGGGTGCCTGATACGACGATCACGCCTGCTGCACCGCCTGCAAATGTATTATTGGCTGCATTGGTAGTCCAGCAGAGTCCGGGAGGGAGATTACTGATGGTGTCTATTTTCAGTGACTGTACGGGCAAGCTTTGTACAGTAGTGAAGTTCTGGAAATAAATAGTGTCAATGACAGGTACGCCGATGACAGTGCATGGGAGATTCTCCGGATAAGGCTGGAGGCCAGGTGATCCGAAAGGGACAGGTGTAACACTATTGGTCGCAGCTGCGCAGTGCTGTGCCTGTGCGCCTGCCGCCATGAGAGTGACCGCTAAAAAAGAAAGTAAGATTTTTTTCATGTGATATTTAAGGTTTTTGATTTGTGCTAAAAGTATAAGATTTTATCCGCTTGTGGAAATCGAATATTTCCACAAAATGTATGGTGAAACATGCATGCGCCGGTGTTTTTGTTCTTAATATGAATCTGGCACGGGGGGTATAGTTTAGGGCCGAAGGAATTCTTTCGGAGTGTTTGGTTGTTGTTTATCTGATCAGTGTGAAGCGTACAGTTTCGCTCGTCGCGCCGTGCTTCACAGTGAGTGTATATACGCCTGATGGCTGTACACTGATATCTACCGGCGTACGGTCTCCGGCGATGGTGTGCTGCTGTACGATGCTGCCGATGGCATCGTGTATCTCATAGCTATCACCCGTCCTGCCGCTGGTGCTGAGTGTGAAAAGCCCTTCGCTGGGATTGGGATAGAGTGTGACCACATGGCTTGTGCTTAGGTCCCTGATGCCGACAGTGGTGATGGAGGTAGCTGTGGAGACAGCGTGGCATCCGTGCGTATTGGTGACGAGTACGGTATAGGAGCCGTTGACCGTCACAGTGATGCTTTGGCCGGTCTCGCTGGTGAGGAGCGTGTCGTTGCGGTACCACTGATAGGTGTATCCGGTGCCTGAGCCTGCGGTGAGTGTGAGGCCATTTGGCAGGATGAGTGCGACGGGGTTGGTAGCGGTAGTGATCGTATCGATAGCGGATACGGCAGTGCATCCATAGCTGTCTGTGACCGTGAGCGTATAGTGCCCCGCTGTGGCGATCATAAGTACCTGTGTCGTGTCTCCGGTGCTCCACGCATACCTGACACCGGTGGCGATGGCCGCGAGGGGCAGTGTGTCTCCGGGGCAGAGGGTTACGTTATTGGATGGATAGACCTGATTGCCCGGTGGTGTGCGGAAGGTGACGACGGTAGCTGCTGATACGGTACTATCTGGGCCGTTGTATACGGTGACGACATATGAGCCTGGTGCTGTGACGGTGATAGAGTCTGTGGTCGCTCCTGTAGACCAGCGGTACCTGTAGCCCGCAGCATAGGATGCGGAGAGGATGACCGATGCGCCGGGGCATATATTGGTACTGCCTGCTGCCGTGATCACCGCCGGTGGCGGACCGGGGCAGGTAGGGTAGGGTATGAAGTCATTGGTGCGGCCGGTGATCGTGTCGAGTGCTGTGCAACCTGCGGTGGCGCACCTCACGCGTACATAGTACCTCAGCCCTGCGTATGTCTCCGCATCGGAGCCATAGGGTAGCTGGCCGATGTTGGTCTGGGCTTCGAAGAGGATCTTCATCTTATACTGGCCGGCTGCGCCTGAGCAGGTGCCCTGTACATATATGATGCCGTCTTCGCCTCCGGCAAATGTGTTGTTGGCCTTATTGGATACCCAGCAGAGTCCTGCGGGGAGGTTGCCGATGGAGTCGAGCTTCAGGGAGTCGATGATCACCATGGTGGTGCCGATATATACGGTATCAAAGTTGTGGAAGTAGATCGTGTCGGATACCGGCTGGCCTGCGACCATGCATGGGAGGTCCCACGGCAGCGGGCTGAGCCCTGCGAATGTGCCCGGATGCGTCGGGATATTGACAGAAGCTACACTGCAATGCTGGGCCGATGCGCCGGCAGTAATGATGAGTACGGACAGGAGTGCGAGTATGATTCTTTTCATGTGTGATGCCTCTTTTGATACCGGATAAAGGTAAACAATTTGCCTGTTTCAGAATGGCCGATAATGAGGTTTGAAGGGTGGTTCGATGAAATTGTGGAGGCTTTGGCAGATATGCGTATTTTACGTATTCATTTTTTTTAGCGGGTATTGATTCATTACTTTTCAGATATTTGCATACCTTGAACAAAATCAGGGTCCTAATCAATATGAGGTTCTTATGTAGTTTGTCGATCATCGTGCTATGCCTGCTCTGCTCATCGTGCCGCCAGCGCGCGCATGGCCGGAGGGTCATGACCACCGAAGATTCACTAAGGAGGGCTGCGGCCATCATAGAGGCGACACACCTGTCTGACATGGAGAAGGTCAGGGAAGACTTCGAAGGGCCGGTAGCTGCGACAGGCACCGGAGAAGTATCCCGCGGAGATGCATTTAAAACCGATGCACTGGATGACTTTACGAAAGCGATCATACGGTCATTCGAGAAGTACAACGGCAAGCTAACCCAGGCGATGAAGGACTCCACCACCGCCTTTGGCGTACTGATGAGCAGGTTTAGCGTACAGGACTCCCTGCATAAATATATGGCGGCCACCTACTCCCGTGATGGGCACCTGCTGACCTTCCACTCAGAGATCACGCAGGACGACAGGCATAAGCTGGCCTGGGACCTTTATTTCGACAAAGGCAAGCTCATCTATTTCCATGAACGACATTCTTATACTATCGAGGATGATGAGCAGGATGCGCTCACGGACGATTCTTATTTTATCTCAGCAGGCAGGGTGCTATACTCATACAGGGATGATGGCCATGCGCAGCATCAGCGGGACCATATGGACCTGATACATGTGACACGCTATTCACTCCGGGGCGATGTGGCAGGGCATGCAGCGAAGGCATTTGAGATTTTTCAGATAGACTATGCAGGCCTGCTGATGCAACCTCTGGAGTCGATGGTCTACACACCTGCGGTGCGGATACCGATGCCCGAAATCCCCGTGGATAAGAAAGTTCCTACGCGGGGTGTAGGATTCTAATCATGTAAAAGCCTGACTCTCCGGAACCCGGAACCTGTGTAGTATTCAGCTTTAGAGGAACCCTCAAAGGGTTTCAAACCCTTTGAGGGTTATGCCACTGGCAAGGCTAATACTAATGATCAACTATTCACTCTTCTATCTTAGTAGTGTCTGTCATGACCCTGGTGAGGCGGCAGGGAGGGCCCTCGCCGAGCGGATATATCCTGATCATATTATCTTTGATACGATAGCTGTATGAGTGCGACTCAGACACACCGTGCGTGTCAAAAAACTCCATGTAATCCAGTGTGTCTTTCTGCGCCAGGATATCCGTATTGATATCAAAGGAGTCATAGGTGGGAGAACCGGCGAGCCTGCCGGTATTGACCGGATCAAAGATGATCTGCGATGAGCCGAATATGAGTGCCGGGTCGACGGTTGTATATGCTCCTTTGAAAAGAGCTTGGGTCGTGTAATGCCTCAGGACATAATCTATGGGCCGGCCCTTATATACGGCATCGAAATAACTAAACCTGATACTGTCAGACCCCAGCGTATAGAAGGTCATAAATGCACTATCGATCCGCGCACCGGTTATATTGTCGCTTGCGGCGGTCTCGCTATCTGTGGCCTTGCGCTGTCCGGCATAGTAGCGCCCGGTAGAGTCGGTTTTGCCCAGGTATATCCAGATGCCATTGTCTTCCACACCTTTGAGCAAGCCGGTGAGGTAAAGTGTATCATGGCTCTCACGCGTGGAGTCAGCGCTGAAACTCAGCAGTCCGTCTATATGTGCCGATGAGTGATAGGGCGAATGTGACCCTGCCAGGCTGTGCGTATATTCATATGAGATCCACGAGCCTTGCAGTTTGCGTAGTATAGCGGAGATGGCGGTATTGACGGTTCTCTGCCCCGCAGGAGGTGCTGTATGATGGCAGCATGCCAGGAGTAGCATGCATGCGCAGGATATAAGGATAGCCGGTAGGGCTTTGTATTTTACGTGTTGGGTCATCCGGGGTATGGATCATACAGGGACATATTAAATCCCTGTACCATGTAAATATTAAAAGAAACTCCTTAATTCCAAATTATTAGAAAACTGCCCTGTGGAGAACTGTGTATGATAAACTGGAGGGAAAGGTTTTTCATACCGGATGGCACTATAGAGGATTATGGTTGCTTACAGCAATTGTTTAAATATTTTCAGGAGTGTTTGGTGTTTTAAAATATTAATCGTAATATTACGATTAATAATCACAATGGGAGCTACCAAATCAGAAGAATTTTCCGTTAGGGACAATAGGACAGCCAAATATGCCAAGGCTTTGTCCCATCCTGCGCGTGTAGCTATCCTCAAGCTGCTGATCCAGAAACAGGCATGTATATGTGGTGATATAGTAGAAGAATTGCCTCTATCTCAGAGTACGGTATCACAGCATCTCAAAGAGCTCAAAGAAGCAGGTCTCATCAAGGGCGATATAGAGGGAGCTAAGGTCTGCTATTGTATAGATGAGAAGGAATGGAACGTCGCGAAGAACTACATCAGTGAGTTATTTGCGTCCTATATCCCATCAGCGGATAAATGTTGCTGATATTTTTTTGTTTAAATCAATCGTAATATTACGATTTTAATATAAAAACCAAATACAATGCAAACAGACGAACAGATCAAAGACATAGTGAGGCAGAAATACAGCGGGATCGCTACACAGGACAAAGGCAGCAACCAGGCCTCATGCTGCGGTGCAGGCGGCTGCTCCACGGAGGTGTACAACATCATGACGGATGACTATGCCGCTGTGAAAGGCTACAATCCACAGGCCGACCTCGGTCTCGGCTGCGGACTGCCGACGCAGTTCGCTAAGATCAAAAAGGGCGACACCGTCATCGACCTCGGCAGCGGCGCGGGCAATGACTGCTTTGTCGCACGGGCAGAGGCCGGCGAGACGGGCCGCGTCATCGGCATAGATTTCACTCCCGCCATGATAGATAGAGCACGTGTCAATGCAGAGAAGCTGGGCTTTAATAATATTGAGTTCCGCCAGGGAGATATAGAAAAGATGCCCGTGACCTCTGCTATCGCCGATGTGGTGGTGAGCAACTGCGTCCTCAATCTGGTGCCCAATAAGGATAATGTGTTTAAAGAAATAGCGCGCGTACTGAAAGCCGGAGGGCACTTTAGCATATCGGACGTTGTGCTCGTGGGCGACCTGCCGGAGAATCTGCGCAAAGATGCCGAGATGTATGCAGGCTGCGTATCAGGCGCGATACAGAAAGCTGACTATATGGAACTCATCCGCGCAAATGGTTTCCAGAATATCACTATCCAGAAAGAGAAAGAGATCATCATACCTGATGATATACTGGCCAACTATCTCAATGCCGGTGAAATAAATACCTTTAAGTCAGGAGCCACAGGCATCTTCAGCATCACCGTATATGCGGAGAAGGCAAAGGAATGCTGCGGGACAGATTGCTGTAAATAAATATGAAGAAGATACTCGTACTATGTACCGGCAATAGCTGCCGCAGCCAGATAGCAGAGGGCTACCTAAAACACTATGCAGGTGACCGCGCGGAAGTGTATAGCGCGGGCATCGAGGCACACGGTATCAATCCCCGCGCCATAGCGGTGATGCGAGAGGACGGCATAGATATATCCGCACATACATCAGACGTGATGGATCGCTACCTCGGTGTAGGCTTTGACTACGTGATCACCGTCTGCGACAATGCGCGTGAGCGCTGTCCTTACTTCCCTTCCTCAGCACAACAGCTTCATCACAACTTCCCCGATCCGGCGAAAGCACAAGGCACGGAAGAAGAGATCATGCAGGAGTTTCGCCGGGTGAGGGATATGATCAAAGCTTACTGCGAGAGTTTTGTGGGAGAAAACTTAAAGTGAACAGTAAATCAGGAATATAGGAAATCGGGTAATACAGATCGACTGTTTTCCGGATTTCCTTTTTACTCCTGAAAAAAATTACCTTTAGTCCAAACTATATATATGAGGAATTATATCTCTGAGGTGCTGGGGACTTTTGCTATTGTATTTTTCGGGACGGGCGTAGTGGTCGTCAATCAGGAGACACACGGCGTAGTGACCCATACTGGTATCTGCATCGTGTGGGGGCTGGTGGTGATGTCGATGATCTATGCATTGGGCCGCGTGTCAGGTGCGCACTTCAATCCCGCAGTGACCATCGGTTTCGCTGTCGCGAAAAAATTCCCGTGGGCACAGGTACCTCTGTATATACTCAGTCAGGTCATAGGAGCGCTGATTGCCAGCGGCACACTGAAGCTGATGTTCCCCGCCAATGAAATGCTCGGTTCTACCAATCCCGCAGGCAGCGACCTGCAATCATTTATATTGGAATTCATACTGACCTTTGTCCTCATGGTGGTCATCATGCGTGTGGCTTATGGCTCGAAGGAGCAGGGCATGTTCGCGGGACTGGCTATCAGTTCTGTGGTCGCACTGGAGGCGCTATTCGCCGGACCGGTGAGCGGCGCTTCGATGAATCCTGCGCGGTCATTTGCCCCGGCCCTGGTATCGATGCATCTCAGCCATGTATGGATCTATCTGCTCGCGCCCACCATCGGCAGTATCGCGGCTGTGTTCTTTGATATGTGGCTGGGAGATGATGAGGTGAAGACCGAAGAGATCGGTTGATATAATAAGGTTTACTTTCGCCGGATCAAATCAACATCCATTTATCATGCGGACCCTCCTCATTCTCGCCTTATCTATCAGCAGCCTCCTCAGCAGGTGTACCAATGGCGAGAGCCAGAAATACTACGACAGCGGCTACGCCAAATACAAGCAGAAGGATTATGCAGGTTCGGTCAGAGACTACAATAAGGCGATAGAACTCCGTCCGGATTTTGCACTGGCATATAATAACCGCGGCCTGTCCCGCAAGATGATGAAGGATTATGACCGCGCGATGGCAGATTACAACAAGGCCCTGGAGCTAAATCCTGATCTGTCCAAAGCATATAGCAACAGGGGCCTGCTCAAACACGACATGCATGACAATGCGGGCGGGCTCGCCGACTGCGATAAGGCAATAAAGATTGACCCTTTGTCTGCTACGATATTCAATAATCGCGGGCTGTGCCATGAGGGGCTGGGGGATTTCCAGCTCGCGCTATCGGATTACAGCAGGGCGCTGGAACTCGACTCCAACCTTTCCCTGGTTTATAACAACAGGGGCTACACACTGCATGCGATGGGGCAAGACTCAGCGGCTATCGTAGATTATGATAAGGCTATCAGCATGGACCCCACCGATGCCTATCCGTTTAATAACAGGGGACTATCCAAACACGGGCTCAAAAATTATGCAGGGGCCATAGCGGATTATAATAAGGCAATAGAACTGGAGCCTGAGCTGGATGCGGCATACAATAACCGCGGACTGTCCGAATACCATCTGGAGCAGTATGACGAGGCGCAAAAAGACTATTCGCGTTCACTGGAGCTCAATCCGAAAAATGCACAGGCAAACAACAACCAGGGATTACTGAAATATTCACGTGGGGATTTTAAAGGTGCTTTGGCCGATTTTGAAAAGGCGGTCAGTCAGGATAGCACACAGGCCATCAGCTACTGTAACAGGGCTCTCGCAAAACTCAAGCTCGGGCAAAAGGAAAGCGGGCTGAAAGATATGTACAAGTATAAGGCGCTGGGCCATCCGGATGCCGATGAGATCATCCGGGCATATTGGAAATAGCACTTCGTTCCGGTCCCGTTCGGGACATATACCCTACGTAAAAATCACCTTTTTTGGGTATTTTTTTTCTAAAGTATATACTGTTCATTTACTGTGTGTTTATGGGATGATCTCCCATGAGCAGAGCTAGAGGATATTGATGTGTAAATGGAACTATTTATAACAGTTAAATATTGCTTATGGCCGGGACATCACCCTTTCATGATCGACTGCAGGACCTGCGGGATGCTGCAGCATATGATCCGACAGTTTCGTTCACTGCTAAGAATGAACGCGCGCTTGCAGACAAGCTGATCCTCTCATTTCCCTATTCGCGAAAAAAGCTGTACGATAATATGGCTGCCGGCGTGATATCGGTGTTCAATGACTATCCCATGCGGAAGGACAAGGCCTATGCTCAAAGCGACCTCTCCGGCCTCATCAAAAACCTGAAAACAGGACTGCCGCGCAAAGCGCCGCTCTATATACGCGCAGGCAAGAGCCGCACAAAATATAAAGTAACTGTAGATGAGACGATCCGCAAATGGCAGCGCGGTAAAGCAGTGTTCGGCGTGACGGACCTGCATTTTCGCGGGACTAAATTTTATGACATGGTCGATGCTGAGTCATTGAGTTATTTCAACCTGCTTTGCGATTGCCCGGAGAATGTATCCTTTCTGGAGATGCTGACGCTGGTGATCAGCTCCAAAGGGATATTCAGCGATTCGCATTCTGATGATGGAGATGGGAGCAATCACTGTTTCGTCGGCAAGAAGGTCTGGCTGGCATGGGACAGAGCCGAGGGGCAGAAGAAAGGATTGGAGGATTGTACATATGACAATGTGATGGACCAGGCGGCCTTTGATATGGATGCTTTTCTTTCGCTTCGTTCGTCGAGGTGGTTTGTGATCTCGGAAAATGAAACGCTGTTCATGCCCGGCAATTTTTCGCACAAAGTGATCACTATAGAATCCTATATAGGGTTTGGAAGTTTTTATGTGACCATGCCCGGCTATCTCAATACGATCAAGCGATGGACCCTCCGCGACACCTCTGATGTCAAGGGCGACTTCATAAAGATCATGAACAAAACTGTTCTGTCTAAACTGAAAAGATTGCGGAGTGCGCAGCAAAGGAAACAGGATGAACTGGGCCTCCATTATCTTAAAGATGCACTGGGATCATGGTCGCAGGATCTGGCCAAACCGGATGTGAAACGGCTTAGCAGCAATGCAGTGTTCACAGAATTTTTGAATACAGCTACGGAGCTGCTGGTGAAATAACTACTTTTTGCTATAATATCATCTGTCAATAAATTAAAATTAGAAATGAAGCATATCCTTTTCTCGATCGTAGTGGTCAGCTGTGTGTCTCTGTCTGCCATGGCATCAAAGGCCGGTGATACGAGCTCGATAGTCACCTTTGCTATCATAGGAGACTATGGTAGCGGCGACACCAATGAGCTGCATGTGGCCAATATGGTCGATGGCTGGAACCCGGAGTTCATCATCACCGTCGGCGACAATAGCTATGACGATGACAGTGGTGATAACCTGGATATCAACGTAGGGAGGTATTACGGCAAGTATATCTACAATCCGAAAAATCCCAAGGTCCACTCAGACCCGAAAGGCAAAGCTTCTTTGCAAAAGAAAAACCTCTTTTTCCCATGCATGGGAAATCACGATGCAAAAAATGAAGCATCCTTTACTAACTACCTCGCTTATTTCGATGTGCCAAAGAACTATACTTTCTCGTGGGGGCCTTGTTCCTTTTATTTTTTCTATAGCGGCCCGCATGGCCATGCCAGTGGCAACGGAGAGTTTGATGCAGAGACCAAGGCCTATATCAATTCGTCGCTTAGCTCTAAAACTGCGGGCGATAGTTTTAAGCTGGTCTTCTTTCATCATCCGCCTCATAGCTCCAATATGATGGGCAATCCAAAGATCAATGCTGCATTTGATTTTGATACAATGAATGTCGACGCCGTGATCTGTGGACATGAGCATCAGTATGAGCGTATCTCACATGCCAGGCCCGGCGTGACGCCGATATATGTGGTCAATGGATCAGGAGGGGCGGAGCTCACACCGGACAGCCAGATCAGCAGGAGAGCATTAGGTCCGGACCTTGTCAGCAGCTTCCTGGACAATCACCACTTCGGCGCTGTCAAAGCGACGCTCATCACTACATCAATGAATAAGGTGCTGCATTTCGAATATTATACTGTAGATGGCCAGGGCTCGCATCTGGTGGATCAGTATTTTTTGGAGAAGTGATTCCCACCCCACTATTTTTTCCTTATTCCCCCTAATCTATTTTCCCTGCGCACGTACATTGCGCAGCAAGGGGCTAATCTTGCTGTCCACCCACCCCGTATTATGATTTGCCTTCGTCAGCAGTTGATACGCGGGGATGGGTGTCTATGACAATGGATACTTCATAAATCATAAATAACAACGCCATGCTAAGAGAAAATAACAGTGACCACCACAGCATTCCACATTACTATGTTTATCCGGGCCTGGGCACGGTGAGCGTGCGTACAGTGCAGAGCTGCTATTCACCCGAGGAGCGGATGGACTTTATCATGAAAGTCATCAAACAGGAGTTTGAGAAACGCTTTGTACTCGATGAGGAGAAGATGTATAACGGCTCCCGGGAGATGCCGCATGCATTGGCACGTATGTGTTTTTATTATTTCACCCGGAAGCAATGCCCTACGCTGACGCTGCATGAGATAGCCCGTGCGTTCCCCGCTTTGCGCCAGCATCATACTACACTGCTGCATGCCTTTCATGCCATTCAGAATATGATCGACACCAGAGATTCAATGTATTATGATGCGATCATGGCTATCGACGAAAAATTAAGGTGACCGGTATCTCCTTTGGGGAAATAAAACAACAGCATGGTGATTTAATATGGTACATATTTTGCAAGAGAATAGGTGGGACATTATCTATTTCATCTCATAAAATAAAAGTCATGAATACCACGATCATCAAAGGAACCATGAAAGTCGGATTGGGCAAAGCAGTAAAAAGATGGGCGGGCCTGACGGGCAATAGAAAATTGTATGTGGAGGGAGTAGCTGAGGAGTGGATAGGCCGCACCCAGCGATCATACGGGCGGCTCAAAGATGCCTCAAGGGATATAACAAAGATGGTCGCAAAAAGAGCTAAGAAAATGCATCTGCCGATTCCCGCTTAGGTATTTAGTGCACCAGAAGATAAAGCCGGGCACGTGGTCAAACACGATTCACCCGGTTTTTTTATGTCTGTATGGCAGGCTGCGATATATTTTGCCTTTCCATTTTTGCATTGTACCTTTAGTTTGAAACCAAACCTACCTTGCTATGAAAAGAACATTACTCCTGACAAGTATCCTTCTTCTTCAGCTATCATCCATCTTTGCCCAGAATTCTGCGCGTGTGATCGACACGCGGCATGACCTGTTTAGCGCAGGTAGCTGGAGCTATTTTGACTCTGCACATTATACCTACAGCGGCTCGCGGGGTGGTATAGACCCGGAGAGCAGCTCGGCGGCTAACTATGATCAGGGGCTGAGACTGATCCCATCAGGTATCGCATGGGCTACGGATAGCAGGACCACTAAAACCTATGACGCATCAGACCGTGAGCTGACGTCTATAGTCCAGGTCATGTCTGGCGGCAACTGGCTGAACTACAGTAAAACGTATAATAACTACGATGCCAATGGCGACCTGATAGAAAGCGGCGGGCAGGGCTGGGATAGTGTAGGTGCTGTATGGCGTGATGGCGAAATATTTACGAATACCTATGATGCCAATCATCATAGAGTGACGAGTATAGGTGACAATCACTATTCGCATTACAAAAGCATGGATTCCCTGTATTATAATGGCTCTGGCCAGATGATCATCAATATTTATTTCACGTACGACTCTCTGACGGGATATCAATATGCCGCCATGACGCAATACGAATACAATGCCCAGGGCAAGCAAACAAAAATGATCCAATACACGCGCAATGCCGGTGTATGGGAAAACTACCAGATAGACAGTACGACGTATACCGGTACTGATCCCACCACCTCCGTGGCGATAATATGGACATCCGGCACCTGGCAGACAGGGCATCGCACAACGTATGAATATGACGCGATGCACAATGATACGCTGAGTACCTACTATCTGTCAGACTCTCTCCATCAGGGATGGCGCCCTTCGTCGCGCTCTATAGCTGTGTATAATGGCACCAATGACCGTACGCTCATGACGCAGCAACAATACAGCAATAACACATGGCAGAATAGCCAGCAGACCGCAATGACATATAATAACACGCATGGTGAATTGCTATATATCATTCGCACATGGTCCGCAGGTGCCTGGCTGGACAATACGAAATATGAGTCAACCTTCAATAGCAACGGATACAAAACGAGCATACTCTTATCGAATTATACCGGAGGTAGCTGGGTGCCTACAGGCCGGTACTACTATTGGTATGAAGATGTGAATGGGATCAGCGAGGTGAAGAAAAACATAGATACTAAAGCATATCCTGATCCATGCAGGGATAAATTTGAGATAGCATATAGCGCAGACAAAGCAGGCGCGGCGACACTCAGGCTATATGACCTGTCAGGTAAACTCGTGAGCACTACAGAAACCTCTACTGTCACCGGTGACAATCATATCAGCTGGGAGGCATTTGCCTTATCCGGCGGTATGTACATATATGAACTGAGCATACCCGGAGCTACCGGCAGGGGAAAGGTGATGGTGGAGTAGAGGCATATTTGTTTTTTTTGGGCTATAGAGATTCTATACATTTGTCTTTTGTAACAACTTTTCGCCGTCGGCGGCTATTTTCTTCCTGTTTTTACAGCATTTATCTTGTTTCGCCAACTATTTTTTACACAAGGTAAGCAATTGATTATGAGATATTAGGAACTTTTACTTTGTTTGTAGGCTTATGTCACGTACGATGGAGCCTACCCATATTCTCGAAATGCTCTCTACCAACAGGGAGTTTCTCAGGCGCAGGAGCGATACCGCGTTGTCAAACCTGTCTATGCTGCACAGCAGCCTGGATGAGGTGGCAGATGAAGGCGTGATCATCAGCCTCGCGCTGAATGACGCTATCGCATCTATGGTCTTCAGCGCAGACTATGCCGGAGCCATCAGGATATCGCAGGCAGTGATAGACCGTTTTCGCAATACAAAATATGTCAATCTGATAGCAAGCCATGAGATGCTGATAGGCAGGTGCTATACTTTTACGCTTGACTTCGACCGCGCATGGGAGCATCTGCATATGGCGGAGGCGATCGCCTTTGATGCACTGGAGATAGGCGATGCTACCAGGACTTTGCGTGCAGATATACTGCATGAGGTAGGCATGACGACGATGCAGTCCGGCAGGGACAAAGATGAGGCGATCCGCTGCTTCGAGAAAGCGCTGAGGATACTGGGCCATGAGGGCCACAACAGGCGCAGGGCTGTATGCATCATGGCCATCGGCAATGTCAGGTATGCCGAATCAAGATTTGGAGATGCTCAGAACTACTACATGAGGGCTGAAGCACTGCTCGAGGAGACAGATGACTACTACAATCTCTCTGCTGCTTTATGCAATCTCGGTGTATGCCATATGTGCCTCGGCGCATACGGGATCGCTGAGGCCTACCTCACCCGCTCGCTGGAGATACGCAAAAGGTCTGGCACCTATGGCGATATAGCAGGCAGCTACTACAATCTCGCTGCACTATATGAGCACAGGGGTGAGCTGGAGCGGGCATACAAGACGATGCTCATCAGCCGCGACTATGCACAGCTGAGCCAGGTCAGGATACTCCAGATCAAGATCGTGAAGGAGCTCGAAATGATGTCCCTCTCGCTCGGAGACATATCTGCAGCGGAGGACCATCGCAGCCATCTGCAGGAGATGGAGCGTGCGTAAGGATCCATTTTCCCCTTTTTGGAGAGCAGCTTTCACAATATGCGTGTTGGAATGTACTTGTCACGCATTGTAAGTGAATAACTCGCTATGACATGTCGCGTACATTAGTTTGTTTCACATGAAACACAGGCAATGGATCCAAAGCAAATTATTGAGATGATCTCCTCAAACAGGAAGTATATCCGGTTGCGAAGCAATATCGCTGTTCAAAACCTCGCTATGCTGCACAAAAGTTTTGATGGCGTGGAGGATGAAGAGTGCCAGCTGGCACTGATGCTCAATGATAGTTTTGCAGTAGCTATTTTTGGCGGCGACTATGCCGGCGCTATTGAGATATCACTGGCTGCCCTGGAGAATTTTCATGAATCCAATCTGCACTACCTGATGGCCGAACATGAATCGCTGCTCGGCCGCTGCTATACATACATTACACAATACGCCACCGCACGGGAGCACCTGCTGCGGGCTGAGGCTTTGGCATTTCACAGGATGCCGGATACTGATGAGGCGAGAGGACTGCGTGCAGACATACTGCACAATCTGGCTATGAATAATCACCATGCTGATACGGGTGATGACCTGACTGTAGCCTACCTGGAGCGTGCCCTCGGAATACTGGAAGGAACAGATTTCTCCAATCGCAAAGGCATATGCCTGATGGGCATCGGCAATGTGAGAATGACCCAGGGGAGGCAGGAGGAAGCGCTATCGTATCAAATGCGTGCCATGGAACTTTTTGAGGATGCGGAAACCTTTACAAATCTATCTACGGTCTACTCCAATATAGGTACCTGCTACACACACCTGGGGCAGTTTGAATCTGCGGAAGTTTATATCATGCGTGGCCTGGATATGCGCACCCGGATGGGCAGCTACTGGGAGATAGCCAATAGCTATTATTCGCTCGCCTCTCTCTATGTCAAGAAAGGGGAAACCGATATCGCATATGAAAACCTGCTCATCAGCCGTGACTATGCTATGGTCAGCCAGGCACGGGGCATACAGCGGATGATACTCGAAGAGCTCGAGTCGATGGCTATCAGTCGCGGAGACCTCACTGCCGCTGAGGAGCATCGCTCGCAGCTGATGGAGGTAGGGGCCATCGCTGCCTGATCCTGAGTCCGGAGATATTTAGTACCTTGTCTATTCACTACCCCAAAAAGCACATCCATGGATCCCAGTCAGATCTGCGACATGATCACCACCAACCGGGAGTACATCAAGCTCAAAAGCAATATCGCCTTGCAAAACCTTGCCATGCTCCACCGGAGTTTTGACCATGTAGAGGATGATGCCTGTATACTGGGCCTGATGCTCAATGACAGTATGGCGGCGCTGATATTTAGTGCGGATTATGCGGGTAGCATTGCGATCTCACAGCGCGCCATCGACCGGTTCCAGGATACCAGAGAGAAATACCTCATAGCAAATCACGAGTCAGTGCTGGGCCGCTGCTATACATTTACTCTCAAATATGCTGAGGGCCGGGATTACCTGCTGATGGCTGAGGCCAATGCCTTGGGGTTGGAGCTGACTGATGAGGTCAGAGCATTGCTGGGAGATATCCTGCACGACCTGGCAATGAATAACCATCATGCAGGTGGCGATACAGAGGAGTCTATCTCTTATCTTGACCGCGCACTTGCCGTCCTGGAGCCGACCTCCATGCGTACACGCAAAGGTGTCTGCCTGATGGGCAAAGGCAATGTGCGGTTCAATGGACAAAGGATAGAGGAGGCGCTGGTCTTTTATAAAGAAGCGGAAGCATTTTTTGAAGGTACGGAGAGCATGAGCAATCTCTCTGCGATACTGTGCAATATAGGTATGAGCTACACCAATCTCGGACGCCTCGATGAAGCTGAGCCATATCTCATGCGCGCATTGGAGCTAAGAATACGGCTGGGCAGCTACTGGGAGATAGCCAACAGCTACTACAATATATCTGACTACTATAGAGCCAGAAACGAGATAGACAGGGCATATGATCAAATGCTCCAGGCGCGGGACTATGCGCTCGTCAGCCAGACCCGCGGACTCAAGCTACTCATACTCGGTGAACTCGAAACCATGGCACTCGCTATGGGCAATGCCGATGCTGCGGCTGAGCACCACAAGCAATATCTGGAGCTGGATCATTGATATTTAGCAGGCTGGATCTTTGATTGCCATGGCTAGAGATGAAAGGGAAGATGCCGTATTTTATTAGATCCGATAATGGACTAACCGATCACTATTTTCCTGCCAAGGTATCTGGGCTCTTTACCTGTCAGCTGGTCTACAAATACCTTGACGCGCGCCAAACGCTCACGCATCCTCGTGCGAAGGCCGGCACGGCGTGATACATCGCGTGCGTTGAAAGCGATGGCGGAGATACCTATCTGTGAAGCGATATAAAGTGCGCGCTCATTATGCCATGACTGGGAGATGACTGTGACCGAGTCCTGCCCGAAAACTTCTTTGGCCCTTTTCATCGAGTCAAAGGTACGGAAGCCTGCATAGTCCGGATAGATGCGCGTGGAGTCCACGCCCTCCGCTATCAGGTCCTCCCGCATTTGAGTAGACTCGTCGTACTCCCGGCGGCCATTGTCACCGCTTACGATGAGGTAGCTGATCTTGCCGCTTTTCATCAGTGCGGCAGCGGCCTGTATACGGTACGTATAGTAGCGGTTCTCGTATTTGTTCCTGATATATTTATTGGTCCCCAGGAGGATGCCAGTACGGCGGTACGGAATGCTGTCGGTATTTGAATATAATTTTCCGCTGGCAGCGGCGACGACCTTATGATTGCAGACGATGAGTGCCGATGCTGATAAAATAATAAGGAGGAGGATAGCAATGGCTAAAAGTTTTCTGCGCATGGGTGAAGGTTGATGTAGCCAAAAGTAATAAATGTATGATACTAGTTGAGGGATACTTGTAGCTGATAGTTTTTGTATTTATCCGGCATGTGGTATCCGGCCGCTCATTCTTCTTTTCGCCTATAAAATATATAAAGAGTAAAACACGCTGTTTATTATATTTGCGTTTATCCATCTAATAATATCAATATGAGCATCCGTGACAGATATATCAAAGCCCTCAATGAAGTGGTGGGCCGCGACAAAAAGTTTCGCAACCTGGTGACCTATGTCAATGAAACCGGCGACAACTACAGCACTCTCTCTAAGGTGATGAATCCTGAAACATACAAAGACCTGCAGCCTACGCTGGGCATGTGCGAGAATCTCTGCCTCCACTCTGACACCAACGGCCATTGGCTCCTCACCGGCACCACAGCTAAGGCCAATACAAAAATACCATCTGCCAGCAAAGAAGAAAAACGCCTCGAAGCGCTCGAAATGCGCCTCGAGAAACTGGAGAAAGTGATCACTAAGAAAGTACAGGGACAAGCGAGGAAGAAGTAAACTATGGCTATAGATGTATGTCTTACAGACGAAAATGGAAATCCCGAATCTAATTTGGTGATCTGGGAAACTTTCAAGGGCGATACTTCTATCGAGGCTTATGTTTTACTCAAATATATAGATCCACATGGGGACACAACTTTCAATACGCTGCAAATCGCGGATCTGATTTCAGATATGATACGTTTTAAAAAAACGGAGAGTTGTCCTGCAGCAGATGCTATAATAGAATTGGCAAATCGATGTAGGAACGAAGTGCACACCTATTTGGTATTCTATGGTGATTAGACTCAATCTTTCTAAACCGCGGCGAATTCAAGATCATATTTATTACACTACCCAAGGCCATAGCTAGACTTTACAGTTCAGCTTCTTTGCAGTTTGATTGTATTGACGCTTTTCAATACTTTCACTTTCATGGATAAAATATTAGGATTTCTCGCACCAGTATTTATATACGCTTTCATCTTTGTTTTAAATGCTATCGTGCCCGGCCGCTGGGTAGTGGGCTATGCTAGTAAACCCAACTCTACGGAGAAACTAAAATACCGCCTAAATGGATTGATCATTTTATTTCTTGTGGTCGGATGCTGGGCCGCATTGTGCCACTATGGCTTAGTAGCCTGGGATTGGCTGTACATATATAGATGGTATGGACTGGCAGGTGCTGTGAGTTTCGGGCTTATCTTTTCGCTCGCTATCGTCTTGCCCAATGCTCCGGTTAAGAGATCCTTTTTCGCAGACTTCTATCTCGGCCGGCTGGAGAACCCACAACTGTGGGGTGGCCGCATAGACGCCAAGATGTGGCTCTACCTTGTCGGCGCTGTGATGCTGGAGCTGAATGTCCTTAGCTTCACCGCGCATCACTATCTGCTGTATGGGGAGGCTTCTTCTCATGGTATCTTTGTCTGTGCGGGCTTGCTTACTTATTTCCTGATCGACTACCTGACTTTTGAGGAAGTACATTTATACACCTACGATCTTTTCGCTGAGCGGGTGGGTTTTAAGCTGGGTTGGGGATGTATCGCGTTTTATCCATACTTCTATTCCATACCGCTGTGGTCCACTGTGTCGCTGGCTCCCGCACCGACGCCGGATTATTTGCTGGTAGTTTATGCCCTGATATTTTTAACGGGATGGAGTATATCACGCGGCGCCAATTTGCAAAAGTATTTCTTCAAGAAAGATCCAAAGAAAATTTTCCTCGGTATCACACCTGAGACTATCACCGATGGCAAGCGCACATTGCTCGTCAATGGTTTCTGGGGGCTGAGCCGCCATATCAACTATCTCGGCGAGATACTGATGGCGACAGGCATTGTTTTAGCCGTAGGCTATCCGCTGCTGCCATGGCCCTGGTTGTATCCGCTGTATTATGTGGTGCTGCTATTTCCCCGCCAGATAGATGATGACAAACGCTGTGCCGCGAAGTACGGCCCGCTGTGGGATGAATACCTGAAGCGGGTGCCGAAGAGGATTGTGCCTTGGGTGTATTGAATATCTGAAGAAAAAATTTAAACGTTATCTGAACTTCTTAATGGGATCTTGACTAGTATGGAAAAAGGAATAAACAATGATTTCTTTATCAGATATTTCGTAGATCAATAAATAAGGAAAGCGATCAATTAAGATTTGTCTAAATTCCTTATATACCTTCTGAAAGTGCAACGGGTATTTACGGACATAAGCTATTTTCTCCTTTACCTCTTCTACAAACTGATCTCCTAGTCCATTTTGTTGTTCTTCGTAATAATCATGGGCAGTTTGTATATCCTTGTATGCCTCTTCCTTTATGATTAGTTTTAAAATCATTTCCTCTTCGATTTCAGCATTTTCTCGGTTTGTTCCCAGGTATAAGATTTGCTATTGCCGGACAGGTGATTGCTCTTCCTTTTATCCAGTTCTTTTTTTTGCTCTTTGGAAAGGTGGAACTGCTCAATGCTAGGTTTTACCAGTGTTCTGATAGCTTGTAGTACTTTGTCGTCAGCTTGTTCTATATAGCCGTGTATTTCCTGTTTCAACTCTTCGGATTTCATGCGCTTCTTTTTTACTAAGATAAGAAAAATAGTCTGGCCCTACCAATAGCTACACCTGACCACTTTAGCAAAGGCATTTGCATCTATCTCTTTATAGTAGCTCTTTCCCTTTTTTGCAAAACTTCATTGCGCATTTACAGCCTATACATCTTCCTCGTCGTATCGCCCATGATCGTGATAGCCATCTTTCGCGGCATGAGGCGCTGCATGATGAAGCTGGCAAACTTATTTCCAGTACCAGTGATGAAAGAAGGTGTCTTTCCGAGTTTCTGCAAACACTCTGTCACGACCTCATCGGGACTTTGAACCTTGGGTGCAAAGATGCTGGTCTTCTCCGGTTTGGTCTCTATATAGTTCGGTGTGGAGGTAGCACCCGCACAGCAGGCTATGACATCGACGCTGCGGTCTTTCCACTCGTACCACAGGCTCTCTGCGAGGATACGGTTGAAAGCCTTGCTTGCGGCATAGGCTGCCAGGAAACCACTACCCTGAAAACCTGCGAGCGATGCCATCAGTATCATCGCGCCTTTCTTTTGACGAAGCATGGATGCGCCAAATAGCTGCATCATATTCATCGGCGTGATCATATTGGCTTGCGCGAGTTGGTTATGTTGTTCGATCGTATTGTTTTCAAAAGGTCCGATGTAGGAGAGGGCGGCGTTGTAAACCAGCAGGTTTATTTCTTTTTCACCGACCACTTTTTGCAATTGCATGGCTGCATCCACGCTCGCGAGATCGCAGGTGATGCAGGTCACTTCTATATTATATTTCTCTTTGAGCGAAGCGGCAAGTATACCCAATGGCTCTTTGCGCCGGGCTACTAATATCAGGTCCATGCCCGATGCAGCGAGCTGTGTGGCAAAGGCAGCGCCTATTCCTTCAGATGCGCCGGCTATGAGCGCGAGTGGGCCGTATTTTTGTTTGACTGTCATTGTGCCGAAAGTAATTGTTATTTATGATTTTTGATTTATGGTTTATGATTGGAATACAATTGGCAATCGGACGTCTGCGAAATCATAAACCATAAATCATATATCATAAATGGATTCTCATTATCTTGTCTCCACTAAACCAAAACTCATGCACATCATCGCAAAAATATTCGTAGGCCTTGTAGCTGTCGAGCATATCTATATCCTGTGGCTGGAGATGTTTGCCTGGACCACGCGCGGGCCGAAGACCTTCCGCTCGCTGAAGCCCGAACTCTTCGTCCCGACCAAGGCCCTCGCTGCCAATCAGGGCTTGTACAATGGTTTCCTCTCGGCGGGCCTCATCTGGTCCCTGTGCATACAGGACATAGCCTGGTCGCGCAATGTGGCGGAGTTCTTTCTCGGATGTGTGATCACAGCAGGGATTTACGGGGCGGTGACAGCGCAGAAGTCTATTTTCTACATACAGGCCCTGCCTGCGCTCATCGCATTGGCATTGGTACTCTTTTTGTAGTTTGTATTCTCTTACTACTTACTACTCACTACTAAATACTACTCATGGATATCGACTGGAAAAAATACCGCATCACATCGGGCAAGGATTTTAAAATATCGAAGTTCTCTACGCATGCACCGGTGAAGCGGCCCTCAGATCAGGTGCTCCTGGAGGAAGAGAAGAAATACAAGAACGCGATAGCCTCCATACAGTATAAGCTCTACGCAGAAAACAGGCAATCCATGCTCATCGTGCTGCAAGGCATGGACAGTTCGGGCAAAGACAGCCTCGTGCGCCATATTATGAACGGCGTCAATCCGCAGGGTCTGCAGGTGTATAGCTTCAAGCACCCGACATCGCTGGAGCTGGAGCACAGCTACCTGTGGAGGCACTATCTCAAACTGCCCGAGCATGGACAGATCACGATATTCAACCGCTCACACTACGAGAATGTCCTTATCGCAAAGGTACACCCCGAGATCGTGCTCGCGGAGCATGTGCCGGGTATCGACTCGGTGAAAAAGGTCAATGATAAATTCTGGAAGCAGCGCTACCACCAGATCAATAACTTCGAAGATGTGATCACGCAGAACGGTACGCGCATTGTGAAATTCTTCCTCCACCTCTCGCGCGATGAGCAGCGCAGACGTTTCCTGGAGAGGCTGGAGAATAAGGAGAAGCACTGGAAATTTTCCTCCGATGATATCAAGGAGAGGGAATACTGGGATGAGTACCAGCAGGCATATCAGGATGCGATCAGGCACACGAGCCAGGACAAAACGCCCTGGTATGTGATCCCTGCAGATGACAAATGGTTCACGCATATGCTGTGTGGCGAGATCATCCAGCATGAGCTGGAAAAAATGAATCCGTCCTTCCCGGCGATAGATAAGACCGAACTGGAGATGATGCATCAGGCCAAGATCAGCCTGGAGAAAGGCAAGTGAGTGCGTATGAAGCGTAAGATCATCCTGAGTTTTATTGTATTGATTTTGTCCCTGAGCAGTGCATGGGCGCAGCGCGGTGTGGACCTGCTCTATGTACATCGGGGTGATACGATAGCTGCTGCGCTGCATGGCATAGAGCGCACGGACCACCTGTGGCAACATGCCGGCTGGTGGAATAGCGCGAACATTTTTGAGGCTCTCCTCGATCACCAGCGGCTCACCGGCGAGCGCGACAGCGCCTGGTGCCAGCGCGTGTATGTGGCAAATAATAAACGCTTCAAGGGCGGATACCAGAATGACTACTATGATGACAATGCCTGGTGGGCACTCGCTTGGATCAAGGCATTCGACCTGTATCATGACAAGGCCTATATACGCACTGCTGAGCAGATATGGATCGATATGGACAGGACGGGCCGCGATACCGTATGCGGTGGAGGCATAGTATGGCACCCCACCAAGCGGTACAAAAACGCGATCACCAATGAACTATATATACTGCTCTCCGCGCGACTGGCACAGCGCACTACAGATAGTGCGGCACATCGGATGTATCTCGCCAGTGCGATCAATGACTGGATATGGTTTCGCAATAGTGGAATGTTGAATAAGGACAACCTGGTCAACGACGGACTGACCTCAGACTGTGGCAATAACAATGGAACGACCTTCACCTACAATCAGGGTGTGATCCTTGGCGGGCTTGCCGAGCTGACGAAGCTCACAGGCGATACCGCCTATCTCGTCACGGCGCGGAGCATAGCCTACAGTGCGATAGCTCTGCTCAGCGACTCCGGCATGATCCTCACCGAGCCCAGGCGCGAGCGTGTGAATGCCGACCTGATACAGTTCAAAGGGATATTCGTCCGCTACCTCGCGCAGCTCAATGCTACACTGCATGATCCTCACATCAGCACCTACCTTCGCCACAATGCCGACAGCGCATGGGTGCGTGCGCACAACGGGCATCATCTGTATGACTACTATTGGCAGGGGCCATATGTGGGTTGGACAGGGAGTGGTACGGGTGCGGCGCTGGACCTGATGAATGCGGCAGTGTATTGAGGGACGAAGGCGGGGGTGAATTATCGCTATAAAGTGACTTTTTTTATTTCATCGGATCAGCATGAATAATATATTCCCGATAAAGGTACCATGCTATATAGATATCTATTAGTTTTTGCTTTTTAAAATTTTTGCTGGCAAATGATGATGCGGGCAGGATCTGATCCATGAATCTTCTGAACATGGCCATATTCCGGCAGCCTTCAAATAATTCATTGAGCTCTTCTTTTGATAGTTTACTCTCATCGAGTTTGTCTGCTGAATGATAAGTAATGGCGACGCGGCGTATATCTTTTTCACTCGTCCATTTCCGAAACTCAGTCTTGCTTATGCCTGCATTCTTAAGAGCATTATTACTATCCGCACTATCATACACAGTCTGCTGCGCACAAACAGTCCACGCGAAAAAGAGGAGCGCTATTGATGCCAGGTATTTTGACATGGGCAGGAATTCTGCTACAAGGTATAATATCTACAGGAAGGTGTCGTCATTGATCCATCAATTTTTTGTGATCGCAGGTATTGGTTTGGTAGGTGTTTTCATGACATATGATATGCTATTCGGGCCAATTTGGCCTTTGTCATATAAAGCAACTACCGGTTCGCGGGTGGTATAGAATTCATAAAAAAAGTTCGTTTTTGACAATTTGACTTTTATCTTAGAGGAATGGATACCCTGTATAGGGCATCCAGTGCTGTTCGTTTTCGTAAACCCAAAACCTCAAAATCATGAATCGTTTCCACTACTTAACTGTGCTGTGCGTTGTGCTTCTTATTATGGCTGGTTGCAAAAAGGAGAGTAAAACAAATTCCAATAATGGCAGTCACTCATCCGGATACAATTTCGGCACAGAGAATGTCGCCACTGTACCCAAGGTGCTCAATACCCGGAACCTCGGCGCTA
Organism: Bacteroidota bacterium; assembly: GCA_025963485.1. GTDB lineage: Bacteria > Bacteroidota > Bacteroidia > Chitinophagales > LD1 > UBA1941. The sequence goes on from JAOQAO010000081.1 coordinate 30,855, forward strand.
CCAATGCTACCCTGCCTTCTTCGTATTTTCTGTATAACTACCTGCCGCCTATAGGTGACCAGGGCCAGTACGGTACCTGTATCGGATGGTCCACTGCATATTATACTAAAACTGCGCTGGAGGCGGTAGCAAATAGTTATAGCACTGCGCAGCTCGCCAGTGCGGATCATCAGATGAGTGCCAAAGATCTGTTTACCGCCATAGCGGACAATCAGAAAGGCGCCAACTGTGACGGTACCAACTATGATGCGGCGCTGACTGTGATGCAGACGAGGGGCGTGGCATCGCTGACCAGTGTACCGTATACCAATCTGGGCAGCTGCTCGCAGTCCGGATCGTCTGGCAGCACTGATGCCGGCAATCACAAAATAGTTTCATACAGAGCGCTGCAGGACCAGACAGTGGCGCAGTATGTCGCTGATGTCAAGCAGAGCCTCGTCAATAATCAGCCGGTCATGGTCGGTGTGGGAGAAGGCCCGGGTTTCCAGAATTGGACCGGCACAGGTGTCATGACCGCAGGGTTTGATCCGTGCGGTGGTGGCAATCCATGCGGAGGTCATGCACAGACCATCGTGGGCTATGATGATAGCAAAGGTGCAGGCGGCGCATTCCGGGTGATCAACTCATGGAATACTACCTGGGGCGATAATGGTTACTACTGGGTGGACTACAACTTTATGTTTAATACCCTCGCTCTGAAAGACAATTCCGGAGCGTATTCTATTTTCGTCGCTTCAAACTCGACATCGACAGATACGACAACCCCCAATCCTAATCAGACCCCTACTACCGGTGTGGATCTCGCACCATGGGTGGAGAGCGATGTGAATACTGCAACCGGATCCATACCGACCAGGCAGGCTGTTTACAACGTCTACAATCTCGGTACAGGTACAGCAAGTGCCTCGACTCCATGGGGGTTATATTATGTTTATTACAATGCCTATAACGCAAATGACTATGGTGTGATATTCCATGACGATTTTGACCGTAACGTATCTACCTTTCAGTGCAGTACTACGATCAATTATTGCGAATTCAACCTTGATATTCCTTCCTCAGGTGATTTTGCTACGCAGGCATTCGGTACGCCTACCCTTTATCAGAACTATACCATGCCCAACATTACTGGCTACTACTACCTGATGATCGTGGCAGATGCCGGAGGCGTACTCGGAGATGCGGATTATGACAATAACATTTTCTACGTCAACTATGACCCTATATATTTCACCAATGGTTTTTACAAGACGGGAGGATCTTCCGTTCCTGACTTTAATAATAACCTAAGCCCGGAAAAGCAAGTGCTTAAAAAGAATGTATACAATACTGCTGTGACCAACAAGCATCCTAATGCTTATTCTCCGCGTGAGATCAGGACATTCCTGAAAGCTAAAAAGGCCAGCGGCGAGCTCGACGCAAAGGTAAGGGAACAGCAAACTATAAACGGCGGCGCAGTGGGCGGTCATCATTGATAGTATTTCCGTAGCCTGCAAAATATATACAGGTCAGTGGCAGAAACTAAGTATTTTGGCACTGGCCTGTTTTGATAAATTACAATTGATAAAACTATTTTTCAAACCCATTCTATGCATATGTTCACCCGTCTCATCATCTGTTTTGCTTTCTGCTTTTCGTTTTACTCCTGCTCATCTATCGGGGACCAGAAGGTCAGCAGCGAAAAGCTCCGGGCGCATCTGAGTCTTGGAGAGGATGTTTCTTATAAGGGTTACACGATCACAGGAGACTTTGACCTGATAGATACCGGGCATGCTGTAGCGGTCTCTCCGGTCATCAGCGATGTGTATATCCGGTCAGCTATCGTATTCAGAAACTGCACCTTCAAAGGTAAGCTGATGGCCTCCCGGCGGACTGGCGCGCAGGGTTATACCGCTACATTTGGCCGGACCATCTTCTTTGAGGATTGCGTGTTTGACGATGAGGTCAACTTCGAAGGCGCCACAGTCAATGGCATCTGCAACTTCCTCAAATGCACCTTCAAAAAAGGAGGCCTTTTCAACCGGGCTACGTTCAATGGGATGGCGTCATTTACCAACTGCGCCTTTATGGAGGATGCGGGTTTTCAGCAGTGCAGTTTTGCGGGCAATAGCTATTTCAATGAATCGCATTTCTACAGGGCAGGATTTTTTCAGAACTCTTACTTCTACCGGGAGTTTACATTCAACATGGTCAATTGTGATGGCTATATGGATTTCTCGCTGGCCAGTTTTTATTCGATAGCAAATTGCAATTATGCCCATTTTAAAAAGAATGCAGTATTCAATGATGCCAGCTTTCGCGGCAAAACGCAGTTTGTGGGATCCGAATTCGTCCGGGCGGAATATGAAGGCTGCTTATTTTATTCCCGCAGCAATTTTGACAAATCAACTTTCAGCGAGAGCCTGACTCTGAAGGATGCTAAATTCCTATCCTCCAGGCCTCAGACCACAGGCTACAAAGCCAGCAAGCTCGATATCAGCGGCGCTGAGGTAAGCGGCGCGAAGATGACAGAGTTCTAAGATTTCGGATGTTGGATTTGGGATTTCGGGCGATTGGGAATTTTGTGTATTCACTATTCTCTACTCTTTAGTATCTATTCCCTATTTCACTACCTTTACTGCCATGCAAGCCTCCACTGTCAATGAGCTGAAAAAAGAGCTCACGCATCTCACACCCAAAGAACTCATCGAGCTATGTACGCGCCTCGCGCGGTTCAAGAAAGAGAATAAGGAACTGCTGACCTACCTGCTGTTTGAAGCACATGATGAGCGCGCCTTTGTGGTGAGTGTGAAAGCGCATATAGACGAGGAGATAGATGCCATACCAAAAGACAATAACCTTTACCTCATCAAAAAGTCCCTGCGCAAGATACTGCGCACAGTGTCAAAGTATATACGATTCTCCGGAAATAAGATCACGGAGATAGAACTGCTCATCCACTACCTGACAGCGATCAAAGACTCCGGCATCCCCATACACAAAAGCCAGGTCCTGACGAATCTCTATGAGATGCAGCTCAAGAAGATCAATAAGGTGCTGCCTACCCTACACGAAGATCAACAGTACGACTATGGCAAGCTGATAGAAGAGCTAAAAGTGCATGCTGATAAAGGACTGCTGAGTTCATTCTTTAAGAAGCTGAGGTGATGATTTGTGGCGATCGGGAAATCGGGAATACAGGGAATCGGGTAATACAAGGTATGGTTTAAGCCCGATCATCAGGTTTCCGGATCAGTCGATAACTTTTTAATATTGCCCGCGATCACATTTTTCTCCGCGGTGGTCTTGGCGAGGCTCAGTGCAGTTTGATAATGCTCCAGCGCCTTTGCATTATCGATATCGGTATATAGGTTTCCGAGGAGGGTATGGTAAAGGTGGTAATCTGCGAGTTGCTTCAGCTTTTCAGCTTCGGTGATGGCCTCCATTTTATGGTTGGCCTTGGAGAGGGCGTAGGTGCGGTTGAGCGCCGCGATGGGGGAGTACTCGATGAGCAGGAGGCGGTTGTATAGTTGCAGGATGCTTTCCCACTTTTCTTTGGTATCCGTTTTCTGTGTGTGCCAGTAGGCGATAGCAGCTTCGATGTGATATTTTGTAAGTTGTTTTTGCGGCTCGGCGAGGCGCATGTACTCTATACCTTTCATGATCAGCTCCTGGTCCCAGAGTTTCTCGTCCTGCTCTTCGTAGAGGATGATGTCGCCCTTTTGGTCCGTGCGCGCTTCAAAGCGCGATGCGTGGAAGCACATCAGCGACAACAGCGCATTTGCCGGAGGCGTATCGGTCTGCGCGTTCTGCGTGAGCAGCAGGCAGAGGCGCATAGCCTCGACACAGAGGTCCTTACGGAGTGTGGTGTTTTGCGATGAGGAGTAGTAGCCTTCGCTGAAAAGTAAATATAGTGTCCTGAGCACATTCTCCATGCGGGCATTTATTTCTGCCAGTGCAGGGAGCTCTATTTTTATGTTGTCGTTTCGCAGTTTTTCTTTTGCGCGTGCCAGGCGTTTGTAGATCGTTTCTTTATTGGTGAGGAAAGCATCTGCTATCTCCTCCACACCAAATCCGCAAAGGATATTCAGCGCGAGCCCTATCTGGGCTTCGCTCGATATATCCGGGTGGCAGGTGGCAAACATCATCTGCAGCTGGCTGTCATTGATATTCTGGTGAGAGAGGTCTATCTCCATATCGGAGGCACTGTGCGCGGCTTGTTTTACCTCGACAGAGATTTTATCAGAGAAGTTTTTATTGCGCCGCAGTGCATCTATTGCTTTGTTTTTCGCAACGCGATATAGCCATGCGGTGGGATTAGGCGGGAGGCCTTTGATAGGCCATGACTCTGATGCGAGCAGGAAGGTATCGCTCACGATATCCTCTGCCATCTCTATATGCCCGATACCAAAGAGCCGGCAGAGCACGGAGACGATCTTGCCGTATTCTGTGCGGAATAGATGGGGGATGAGCTCGGTCTGCTGCATGATTATGTTAGGAAATTAATACAAGCACACGGATGACACGGATAAAACTGATTTAATGGATAAAGGATAAATCCAGTCATCTGCGACCGTGTATTTACTAAAAGCGCCTCCTGATATAATGCAGGAGGCGCTGTAAATTTAATAGGTTTTACTCGATGGGCCATATCCTGCGCACTTCTACGCTGCCACCGGGGGCGTTGAGGATCGGGCATCCATTAGCGAGTTCGGTAGCTTCCTCCAGGGAGTCCGCGCGGACGATGGTGAAGCCTCCGACAGCCTCCTTGGTCTCTACATAGGGGCCGTCCGTTACGACATTATTGGCGCGTACTACCTTGCCCTCCATGTGCAGGCGCTGGCCTCCGTTTACGAGTTTGTTTTGCGCCGTGATACCACCTATCCAGTCCATCCATTTTTTCATGTTCTCCTGCATCTGCTCCGGAGATGGCGGGGCCTGTGTGGCAGGCGGGTTCATCCTGAATACTAAAAGGAAATCGCTCATTGTTGTTGGTTTTTGATGTGAATAATTTTTGTCGTCAGTGGTATGACGAACGGCTCATCCGGTTTTGGACAGCCAAGCAAAAATATTTTTCTCTCAAACCGAAATCGCAGGCGGACTAATTATGCCGCCGGTTTATTTTTCAGGACGAAGCGGTGGTAAAAGAAGGCGAAGCATAAGGCCGTAAGTACACCCTCGAGCGTATGATAGCCGGAGTCATACCAGAATACAATCCCGGGCATTTTGAATGTCGCTACCTCGATCATACCTCCCTGCAGGCCATCCCAGAAGAAGCCTACGATAGCGCCAAAGATGATAGCTGTTTTGGCCAGCCCCCAGCCGTAGTGCCGCGATGTGTACTCATAGTATATAGGCAGGAAATAAGACTGGAATACCATGTAGAAAACAAATGCCAGCGCGATGAGCGGGATGATATAGACCTCACGCTGTATGGCGCCGATCTGCTCTTTGAAGAAACTGCCCATGATGATCTCATGGAATACATAGCCGAGATTGAAAATCACAATGTAGGTGACGAGGCCGCCGATGAGGAAATACTTTTTCATGATTTGGGTTTTATGGTTTAGTGGTTAATTCCTGGTAGGGGAGAGCGTTGCGGGTTTCATAGCACTCAGTGGTCCTGTACTGCCCATGATACCCACCATCATTTTGCGGCTCATCAGCCGTTGGAAAAATACCATCATGCGGTTCATAGCGCCCGAGATGACTTTGGGTTTGCTCCTTTTTTCTATTGCACGCACCAGTTCCTTTGCTACCTGCACCGGGGTCTGTGTGATAGCATTGGGAAACATCCCATCCGATCCTCCTGATATAGTGTGAAAGGCAGTCTGCGTCACGCCGGGGCAGAAGGCCATGACATAGACGCCACGGTCTTTATTCTCCCACCAGAGCGATTCGGTGAAGATGGTCACGTAGGCCTTCGTACCTGCATACACTGCGGAGCCGGGGCAGGCCGTCGTGCCGAGGACGGACGCTACATTGACGAGGGTGTCGCCTTTGCGCGCATGCTGGAGATAGGTGAGTGAGAGTTTGGTGAGAGCGGTCATATTGAGATTCATCATCGCGGCCTGCTCCGGCATGGCCAGCTCCTCGAAGCGGCCGTACATACCGACGCCTGCGTTATTGATGAGTACATCATAGTGGTTTGCGGCGAGGTGGTCGGAGACTATGTGCACGTCGTC
>JAOQAO010000035.1 GCA_025963485.1 Bacteroidota bacterium
CCATTCCTGAAGAGGATATTTTCTAAAAAATAGGTCCATGGTTTTCGATCTGAAATATTCGATTGCATTCCTTACTACTTTCTTTGTGGTATGTGTGTCGTTTTCCTTTCTGATCAACTGGCTTTTCCTCAAAGTATCTTTCAATCTCGGCACCCGCGATAATGCAGAGCTACAGCAGGAACGCTGGTCTGCGCATATCAAACCTGCTATCGGCGGATTATCTTTCTTTATCATTTTCCTTGTTTCTATCTCTGTGATAGGTATCCTGCCGAGAGAAAATCCGCTTTTTCTCGATAAGCACCTGATGGGTATCATGGCCGCGAGCAGTTTGGGATTTATACTCGGGCTGGCAGATGATGCCTACAATACCAACCCTCTTGTCAAATTCATAGGGCAACTGTCTTGCGCCTTCATCCTCATCCTGTCTGATGTCTATATCAAGGTGACAGGTATGCCGGCCATAGATTTTGCTATCACTGTATTCTGGGTCATAGGCCTGATGAACTCCATCAATATGCTCGACAATATGGATGGTATCACCACCTCCATATCAGCCTCTATTATCGTGGGACTGATCGCTGTGATCTTTGCCCAGGAGCTGCATCAGAATAATTTTAACCTCATCATGATGGTCGGTGTGCTGGGTTCACTCGTGGGATTTTTGTTTTTCAACTGGCATCCCTCCAAAATGTTTATGGGGGACACCGGCAGCCAGTTTCTGGGCGTATTTCTCGCGGCCTGTGGTATCGAGTATTTCTGGCAGTATAAAGACAGCGCGGGGGATTTTCTTGAGTTCAAGCAGTTTGTGATCCCAATGTTGATGTTCATCGTGCCGCTCACAGATACGATCACGGTCACATTCAGGAGATTATTGCGCAAGCAGTCGCCTTTCGTCGGAGGCAAAGATCATATCACGCACATGCTTTTTTACTTTGGGCTCCGGGAGCGGCAGATAGGATATGTGCTGATCGGCATTTCATTGTTGTCTATCCCACTATGCCTGCTGCTGATCACGGGCGTGGTGCCGTGGACCTGGATCACTACAGTTTCCGCATTCGCTTATTTCGTTACGGTATTTATCGTATTCCAGGTGATCTACAACATAGGCCAGAAAAGGAAAGAGGCCCTCTCAAAATAGGAATACCTGCCTTCCTGAAATATGAAAGGGCTTCCGAAGAAGCCCATTCACCCTAAAACCACCTTAAAATCTTTATCTGTATTTCTGATCGTCGTTATTGTATGCGCCGTACTATGACTATGCAACCCGCGCTCGGTTTAAGCGAATCTGAGAATTTTTTTTGTTAAAAGACAAATAAATGTGACGTTAAAAATCACACCTACTGAAAGCCATCATTCACCGACTAAAGTGGCAACTAAAAAGGAAATTTAATCGTTATCAATGCAACGCGGAGTACGGTTGACCGTGTCTGCCTATAGATGATTGATATATATCGGGATGAAGAACCGGTTATTTGGCTTATCACGATTTAATAAATTATCTTTATCACCCTTTTTATGAGAAGACGGATACTGACTTTTTTACTGTTTCTATCGTTCAGCATATCAGCTATCGCATCGCACATAGTAGGCGGTGAGATGATCTATGACTATCAGGGGGGCAATACTTATCAGATCACGTTGAAGTTATATCGCAACTGCCTTGCCAGTTGTACGCAGTGTGCACCATATGACACCGTGCTTTATGTACACATTTTTGATGCCAATGGAAATTACCAGCAGTCTGTAGGGCTCAGTCTGCCACCCACACAGGTGTTGCCTAATACGGTCACTAACCCCTGCATGGACCCGGTAGATGTATGTGTGGAACAGGCATATTATACAGGTACAGTCACATTGCCTCCTCTGGCGGGTGGATACACACTGGTATATGAGCGCTGCTGCCGCAACTCCGATATCACGACCATTCCGCAAAATACCGGTGCTGCATATGTAGCACATATACCAGGTATCGCCAATGCATCCAATAGCAGTCCGCGATTTTCCAATCAGCCACCGACATTCATCTGTAACAGTCAGTATTTGCAGTTTGACTATTCTGCCGTGGATCCCGATGGCGACTCGCTCGCCTATTCTATGGTCAATGCACTGGACTATGCCGGATCGAGCGGCAATTTCGCCCCACAGCCAGGATCAGCCGTACCGCCACCGTTCAACTCAGTACCGTATTTATCTCCATACGGCTCTGGCAATCCAACCAATAATCCTTCTAACGCCGATAACCTGTCTATCGATCCCACTACAGGATTGCTCACTGGTATACCCAATCAATCCGGATCTTTTATCGTATCGGTTGCCGTATCGGAATATAGGAACGGGGTATATGTAGGGCAGACAATACGCGATTATCAGTTTAACGTCGTGGCCTGCAATATCCCTAAGGCAAATCTCATTTACCAGCCGGGTACATATGATCCGATTCATGATATTGGCGTCTATACATTTCAATGCTCCAGCGATACGGTCAATTTCAATAATGTCAGTTTCTACAATCCTCCACCTACCAATACGCAACTGTCATATCACTGGGACTTCGGCTTGACCAATAGGACTGATGACACCTCCAATCTCCAGTATCCCATCTTCTATTATCCTGATACCGGAACCTATACGGTCACCATCAGCGTAGCTAAATTTAAACCCGGCATAGGCTGGTGTTATGATACTGCGAGGGGATATGTGATCGTTTTCCCTAAGCTGCATGCTGCTTATAACTATATCAATGCCTGTAGGGATTCAGCTATTACGTTTATAGACTCTTCATACTCTACCACATCGCCACTGAATGCCTGGCATTGGGACTTTGGCGATGGCGACACGACCAACGTACGCAATCCAAAGTACACTTTCCCCGCAAACAATACCTATCACGTCGTACTGACAGCGCATAACCAGAAAGGATGTATAGATACATTCTCTTATAACATTACCCCACGCCCGCTTCCATTCCCTGATTTTATAGCTCCTCCGGCCTGTCTGACGGACTCGACCCATTTCACCTATACGGGTAGCGGAGCTGTGACCAATTATTACTGGGATTTTGGCAATGGCCAAACGAGTACACTACAAGATCCTGTGGTTTTGTATACTACTACCGGCCCGCAGACAGTATCGCTCATCACCGTGACGGCGCAGGGCTGCCGCGATACCATTACCAAATCTATCACGATCTATCCGCTGCCTGTGGTGACTCATCCCGCACCCGTGAAGATATGCCCTAACTCAACCACGCAACTCAACGAGACAGGAGGTGTGAATTACGTTTGGACTCCGGCGTCATCCCTGAGCAACCCTAACATCGGAAACCCTATAGCCAGCCCATCCGTGTCTACTGTTTATTATGTGACTGTGACTGATGCCAATGGCTGCAGGAATTTTGATTCGGCAGTGGTCAATACATTTCCGAATCCACAGGTAGACGCCGGGCCGGATACCTCTATATGCAAAAACGGAGCGAACTTTCACCTTTCAGTACAGCTACAAGCATCCGGCGCGGTGACATATGTATGGACGCCAACCACGGGCCTGTCTAATCCCAATATCTCCAATCCGGTCGCCAGTCCTCAGGCCAATCAAACTTATTATGTCACAGGCACCGATACTAATGGTTGCAGCCTGACTGACTCTGTGACGGTATATGACCTCGATCCTACACTCGACCTGATAGTAGATAATAGCAAAGCTATTTGCGAAAACGACACTACTCAGCTTAATGTGCTCAGGCAAGGTAACTCCACGTATACCTGGACACCGCCTACGGGCATCAGCAATCCTAATTCCAACAGCCCGGACTTTTACCCGAATGTGACGACGACATATATTTTCTCTGTGCAGAATTATTGCTACTCCAAGCAGGACACGGCAACGATCATCGTGCATCCGCTGCCACCACTCACTACGCAGCATGTAGACTCCGTATGTATCGGAGATACAGTGCAGCTACTCGCCTCTGGTGCCGATACCTATCAGTGGCAGGCGGACCCTACACTGTCCAGTACTACTATACCTAATCCGCTGGCCTATCCGACCGTGACTGACATCTATTATGTCACCGGTACGGAAACAACATTCGGGTGCCACAAAAAGGATTCTGTGCTGGTTTATGTTTATCCATTGCCGGTACCGGGCATAGGTCCTGACACGGCGTATATATGCCTCGGCCGTCCTGTGCAGTTAGTAGCTACCGGCGGAGTAGACTATCAGTGGAGGCCGGATCCGTCACTGTCATCTGCTACGGTAGGCGATCCCATCGCGACACCTACGGACACCACATCCTACTATGTGACGATATACAACATACATCAATGCCATGTCGACGATTCGATCACGATCAATGTACAGCTCCCTGTGCAAGCTGTAGCTGAGTCACCGTACGATGTGTGCGAGGGCAAAACGATCAAGCTGCATGCATCGGGCGGATTCTATTATCAATGGTTCCCGGCCACATATCTCAGCCTGGCGACGGACTCTGCCCCTGTGGCGACTCCACTCACGTCTATCATATATCACGTGCGTGTATCCAATGACTGTTTTTCTGATACAGCAGATGTTGTCGTCACCATCAGACCACTACCTATCGTGGATGCAGGTACGGATACGCTTATTTTCAGGAATACTCCGGCTATCCTATCCGGTACGTCCAATGTATCCTATATCTATTGGTATCCGGGTCAGTATATAGAGTCACCGTTTGAACTCACCACTCCGGCCACCCCGCTTGCTACGACACTATATTATTTATATGCCATCTCCGACTATGGCTGTGTCAACCGTGACTCGGTGCTGGTCACCGTAGACGGTCATACGGTGCTGCTCTTGCCTACGGCATTCTCACCAAATGGCGACGGCGTGAATGACGTCTTCCGCATAGCCCGCTACCTCAATATCGAAAGCCTGCAGGAGTTTGCCGTCTACGACAGATGGGGCGAGAAGGTCTTCTCTACAGAGGACATCACGGTAGGCTGGAATGGTAACTATCACGGCCATGAGGCGCCGCTGGGCGTCTACATCTGGTCCGTCAAGGGCCGTACATACGATGGGGAAGACCTGGTCCGCTCCGGCAATATCACCCTGATGCGTTGATCACATTACAGGGTCTTTTCAAAAGTTGTTATGTTTAAGGTATAGAATAAGCTATGCCACATCTTCCATTGTATAAGGTTATCGGTGTTATGTCCGGGAGTTCGCTCGATGGAGTAGACATTGCTTATTGCACCTTTATTCACGAGAACGACAACTGGCGCTTTACTATAGACCGGGCAGATTGCTTTCATTATACCAAGGAATGGACCGACAGGCTGCGGTCAGCCAGGAGCCTCGATGGCAGATCGCTATGGAAGCTTCACGCAGAGTATGGACACCTGCTGGGCGGCATGATCGGGCAATTCATATCACAATACAACCTGACCGGTAAGGTCGATCTCATCTCTTCTCACGGCCACACCATCTTTCACTATCCTGAAGAGAAATTCACTACCCAGATAGGTGATGGAGCAGCAATAGCCACTATCACGGGCCTGCCGGTAGTCTGCGATCTGCGCAGCAGTGATATAGCTCTGGGTGGCAATGGCGCACCGATAGTGCCGATAGGAGATAAGCTGCTTTTCAAAGAATACAATTATCTGCTCAATATCGGCGGCATCGCAAATATCACTGTCAAGGAAAACGGCACAATACATGCCTTCGATATTTGCGCAGCCAATCAGGTGCTCAATTATTATGCTTCACAAAAGGGATTGGAGTATGATAAGGACGGGCAATCAGCGTCATCAGGAAAATTACATCAACCCCTGCTCGATGCACTGAATGAATTGGACTACTACAAAAAGGCCTTCCCAAAATCATTGGATAACGGCTTTAGTACAGATGTGGTCATTCCTCTGATCAATAGTTTTGACATCAGTGTGCAGGATAAACTGCATACCTATTGCGAGCATATTGCATTTCAGGTGAGGGCACATATTGAGAATGCCGACCCCTCTGCCTCATCAGATGCCAGGCTCCTCATCACAGGTGGCGGAGCTTTTAATCAGTTTCTCGTGAGCAGAATATCTGCCATAAGCAGTCTGGAGGTCGTAGTGCCCTCAGACACCGTAGTCAACTATAAAGAAGCGCTCGTTATGGCATTCATAGGGGTGCTCAGGTGGAGCGGAGAGGTGAATGTACTTAGCTCAGTAACGGGTGCTTCCCGCGACTCTGTGGGCGGCGCACTTTATCATCCATAGCAACTATTTCTCAAAATCATTTCCGAATATTCGATATTCGTTTTTCAATTGTTGCCCATCGGGGCTGTTGTATGGTATTAGTTACAGGTGCAAATGGTTTGGTAGGTTCTTATTTGGTCAAAGAGTTGATCAAAAAGGGTGAGCGTGTACGCGGCCTCAGGCGTACATCGAGTGATCTCAGCCTGCTCGATGGCTATACCGGTCAGCTGGAGTGGGTAGAAGGTGATGTGCGGGATATATTCTCGCTCGAGGAAGCGATGAAAGGTATCACAAAGGTGTATCATGTCGCGGCGCTCATATCCATGCAGCCCCATGACCTCGACCTGATGCTCAGCATCAATGCAGAAGGTACGGCCAATGTGGTCGATGCCGCTCTGGGAAGTGGAATAGAAAAGCTGCTGTATGTCAGCAGTGTCGCCGCCTTTGGCAGGCCGGAGCGCGCTGTGAAGATGATCGACGAGAACTATGACGTCAAAGATTCCAAGGACAATTTCGCCTATTACAAAAGTAAGCTCTATGCTGAGCGCGAGATATGGCGCGGTATAGCCGAAGGACTCAATGCAGTCATCATCAATCCCTCCACGATATTAGGAGGAGGCTTCTGGAATATACCGCCCAATGGTTTGTTTGGCCATGTCCATAGCGGCCTTCCATTCTATACCACGGGTGTCAATGGATTCGTAGATGTGCGGGATGTGGTGGAGATCGCTATCCGGTTGATGGATTCGGATATTTCGGGTGAGAAATTCATTGTCTCATCGGAAAACCTCTCCTTTCGCGAGGTGATGTGGATGGCAGCAGATGCTATGAAAACAAGGCGCCCATATATCAGGAGCAGTAAAATGCTTGGTGAAATAGCATGGCGGCTGGAGGCGCTCATCAATATCTTTGGCAAGCCGCCTGTCCTGATCACAAGAGATAGTGTAGCATTGGGCCAAAATGACTTCTATTACAATAATGATAAGGTTCGCAAGGCTCTAAACTTTACCTTCCGCCCTGTCGGTGATACTATCGCCGAGGTAGCCGCCGCCTACCTTCGCTCCAGAAGAGAGAAGACGGCTTTCGGGCTGGTCGGATGATTCCTTTTTAGTATTTTACACCTGTGATCAAAAGGCTCTTTTATATACTTAATGCATTCACCCTGGCAAGCCTTTCTCTGTCTTGCCTCGCCTGCTATGTGAATCCTGCTGTCTTCTGGCCTTTATCCTTTTTGGGGTTGGCCTTCCCGGTCGTTGTGCTTTCCGTTTTTGTATTCATGCTCATCTGGCTCGGGGCATGGGAGAAGAAATTGCTGCTGTTAAATCTCGCTGCTCTTCTTCTGAGCTGGCCTTTTCTCAGGACTGTGATATCGCTGCACCTATCTACAGGAGAGGAGAAAGGGATACGCATCATGAGCTATAATGTCAAAAATTTTGACCTCTACAATTGGACCGGCAATTCAGAGACGCGTGCAGAAATGATGCAGCTCATCCATCAGGAAAATGCTGATGTCATCTGTTTCCAGGAGTATTATTCAGACGATGAGGCGTTCAGGAATACAGAATATATGCGGGACTCTCTCGGGTATAAGTACCACTATATGCGGATCACATATGACAAGTGGTACAAAGGCGATGCACATCGCAAGCCGGATCATCACAGATGGGGACTGGCCATTTTTTCACGATATGCGATCACTGACAGCGGGCTTGTGAGCTTCGGTAATGCCACGGGCAATCAGTGTATGTACGCCGACCTCTCTGTTGAGGGCAAGTCGCTTAGGGTATACAACACGCACCTGCAATCCATACATCTCGACTACAATGACGGGGATGCAATAGAAGAGATGAGTGAAACCTACAATACCAGCTGGCATAAGCTGAAAAGGATATTGCGCAAAATGAAGCTCGCCACAACCAAGCGCACAACACAGGCGGAGATCGTCCACGACCATATCAGTCAGTATATGGGACCTAAAATATTGTGTGGGGATTTCAATGATGCACCTGTTTCCTATACCTATCAGACCATCAGTAGCGGCATGCAGGATGCTTTCGTACAGCGCGGCCAGGGCTTCGGCAAATCATTTGCCAGCAAGCTTGGGATCTTCCGTATAGACTACGTGTTTGCTGGCCCATCGATAATGGTCAACTCGTGCAGGACGGTCCGCAGGGAGCTGTCAGATCATTATCCAGTGATGGTGACCTTTTCCTTTTAAGCTTATTAATCTGCAATGGTAACGGCAAACGCGGGATTTACCTCAGCTTCTAAAAGAAGATGAATTTTTTGTTTGACTTGTTCTAACAAGGTTTCATCAGCTTTACTTATTAAAGCTACGACTAAACTAGAATCTACGATAGTTATCTTGTGGTAACGTACATAGCTTTTCTTGGGAAGATTAGGGGTTATATTAGCAGAGTCAATCTCAATTTGCAAGAAGTCTTTTTTGTCTTGTGATGTTATCATCACTATGATCAAGTCACCCGTATTATTTACAAGGTCATTACTTATTACCAATGCCGGTCTTCTCTTAGTAGATGTGAGATCGGTAAAAGGGAAAGGTACTAAAACAATATCACCTCTTTGATACATCGGCTGTAGATTTTAAAAACTCATCCCAATGAGCATCTTCTTCGCTTTCCCACTCTTTTGCAAATGAACTCTCGGCGAGTTTCTGAATGTTTTTTATGTCCAAATCCTCGTCATTGATCACTTCCACTTTGATATGCAGTTGCTCAGCTAGCTTTATTAGCAAGTCTTTTTGCGAATCATTAAGAGGGGTCATCACCAATGTCATTATACCGATTTATAGAGCCTAAATTAATGATTTTTTTGCTCTTTACATTTGTATTTGAAATATTTGTGAAGTGCGACCTAAAGTATTACATGCAGCTTTTCTATATTTGGCCCTATGCAATCCGAACTAAAGATATATAACACGCTCAGCAGGGAGAAAGAAGTATTTAAACCCCTCAAGCCACCTTTTGTGGGCTTGTACGCTTGCGGTCCCACAGTGTACAATGAGGTCCACCTCGGCAATCTGCGCACTTTTACCACATTTGACGTGGTGTACAGGTATCTCACCCATCTCGGTTACAAAGTGCGTTATGTCCGCAATATTACCGATGCAGGGCACCTGACCAATGATGCCGGAGAGGGCGTGGACAGGATAGAAGAGCGCGCGGTACTGGAGCAGATAGAGCCGATGGAGGTCGTACAGAAGTATACCAATAGTTTCCATGAAGTATGCCGGATATTTAATCTGTTGCCTCCGAGCATAGAGCCCACAGCTACCGGTCACATAGTAGAGCAGATAGAAATGGTGAAACGTATCCTCGCCAATGGTTACGCTTATGAAGTAAACGGCTCTGTCTATTTCGATGTACGGAAATTTATGAAGAACCACGAATATGGCAAGCTGAGCGGACGCAATATCGACGAAGTGATGGAAGGCACCCGCGACCTCGACGGCCAGGATGAGAAACGCGATCCGGTTGACTTTGCCATATGGAAATCAGCACCTGCCAATCACATACAGCGCTGGGCATCCCCATGGGGCGATGGCATACCGGGCTGGCACCTGGAGTGCTCGGCTATGAGCTGCAAATACCTGGGCAAACAATTTGACATACATGGCGGTGGCATGGACCTGAAGTTTCCGCATCACGAGAGCGAGATCGCACAGAGCGTAGGCGCTGATGGTATAGAGCCAGTCCGCTACTGGATGCACGCCAATATGCTCACCGTGAACGGCGATAAGATGAGTAAATCCAAAGGCAATTCATTCTTGCCTAAGGAGCTTTTCGCGGGTGACCATGCTATGCTCGACAAAGCCTATTCGCCGATGGCGGTACGTTTCTTTATGATGCAGTGCCACTATCGTTCCACACTGGATTTCTCCAATGAAGCCCTGCAGGCAGCGGAGAAAGGATACGCTAAATTGCTCAATGCCTACAAGACCTTACAGGCGTTAGTCTATATCAAAGATGACGCAAAGAAAAGCGCGGAGGAGATCAAGGAAGTGAATGAATTGTGTGAGTCTATCTATGACAAGATGAATGACGACTTCAATACGGCTGAAGCGACCGCTATCCTTTTTGAGATGAGCAAGAAGGGCAACTCGTATAAAGAGGGCCATATCTCCGTCAGTACATTGGATGAAGAAACCTTCAACCGCCTGAATAAAACATTTACTGCTTTTATCAGGGATATACTGGCTATAGATAAAGAAGATACACAGGGAGATAATGTCACGGAAGGGCTGATGGGCCTCGTGCTGACCTTACGCAAGGATGCGCGTGACAAAAAAGACTTTTCGACCTCTGATAAAATACGCGATGAACTCCTCAAGCTCAGTATACAGGTCAAGGACGGCAAAGAGGGCGCTACCTGGAGTAAAAATTAGTATTGAGTAGTTAGTAAATACATTTATGAAAAAAGCATTCTTAGTCTTACCGTTATTGATCCTTCTTAGTTCCTGCAATTGGTTCAAAGGGAATAATAATGATACTCCTCCCGTCGTAGAAACGCCAAAAGAAGCTCCGCTCGCTAAGATACCTGACTTCAATCAGGACTCAGCTTACGCTTATACCAAAGCGCAAGTTGACTTCGGCCCACGCATACTCAACTCTCCGGCACATGAGAAATGCGCGGCATGGATGATCAGCAAGCTTAAGCAGTGGACAGATACGGTCTATGTGCAGAAGTACACAGCCACCGCCTTTGACGGCACGAAGATGAAGTCCACCAATATCATTGCTTCGATCAATCCTAAAGCTGCGACCAGGGTATTTATCAGTTCGCACTGGGATACGAGGCCGATAGCAGACGAGGATGATCATGATCAGGATAAACCGATAGACGGCGCAGATGACGGCGCCGGCAGTACGGCGGTAGCTATGGAGATAGCGCGTGCGGTACATGCGCAGCGCCCCGAGATCGGCGTGGATATAGTATTGTTTGACAGCGAGGATTATGGCCAGCCTAATGATAGTAAACTGCCACACGTAGAAGACTCATGGTGCCTCGGTTCGCAATATTGGGCGAAGTCGCCACATGTACCGGGCTATCGCGCAGACTTCGGTATCAATCTCGATATGGTGGGCACAGCAGATGCCGTGTTTATTCGCGAAGGTGTCTCTGTCAATGCGGCCGAGTGGGTGAGCCAGTATGTGTGGCATATCGCATCGCGCCTGGGTTACAGCGGCCTGTTTGTAAACAGGATATATGGTCAGATCACGGATGATCACGCTTACGTCAATCAGATACTGCATATACCGACCATAGATGTGATACGCTATGATGAAGGCGGTTTCGGCAAATACCATCATACACACAAGGACAAAATGGACATCATCAGCAAGCCAATGCTGCAGAATGTCGGCAAGGTGATGCTACAGACCATCTATCAATACAATGCCGAAAAGTCAAATAAGGCAAGCTAATCTTTATTTATACAGATTATAATCCCTCACATACTCCCACACCTTATCCGGCAGGAAGTACTGCATAGAGTGCCCCTTTTGTATGTTCTCTCGTATGAATGTGGCTGATATATCCAGTAGTGGTACATCGAGAAAATGTATAGATGCTTTATCGGGAAATGGATTTTGGTCCATGCTATTCCTTTTGTAGACGTAGATGTCGTGGTTCTTCAGGATCAGTTCGTAGTTTTTCCACTTGTGTAGGGAAGCGAGGTTGTCGCCGCCCATGATGAGGCTAAATTCATAAGTTGGGTGCTTTTCCCTGAGATGCGTGAGCGTATCTATGGTATATGATGGCTTGGGCAGTTTGAACTCTATATCCGATGCGCGCAGGTTCGTATTATCATCGATGGCGAGCTTGATCAGGTGCAGCCGGCCGTATTCGTTGAGCAGCGTATGTTTTTCTTTGAAAGGATTCTGCGGGGAGACCACCAGCCAGACCTTATCCAGGTCAGTCGTTTCTTTGATATAGTTCGCAATGATCAGGTGCCCGTTGTGTACGGGATTGAATGAACCAAAAAAGAGCCCTATTTTCATGGCACTAAGTTATCAAAGATTAAAAACTAAATGCTCAAATTGCATCCTGGTTTATTGGAAACCTGATTTGTATTCATCTTAATACTTAATACTAACTACCTAATAC
>JAOQAO010000122.1 GCA_025963485.1 Bacteroidota bacterium
ATATTCTTATGCAATATGCCTATACCACCCGCCCTTGCTATGGCTATGGCCAATGCATACTCGGTCACCGTATCCATAGCCGATGATACGAGAGGTACATTGATCTCAAGATTGCGGGTGAGCCTGGTGCGGATGTCTACATCCCGTGGGAGAACCTCGGAGTAGCCCGGCAGCAGTAAAACGTCATCAAAAGTTATTCCTTCGCGGGAGAAGCGGTCAGCAGGGGTATTTCTTATTGCCATGTGCAAATATAGGAAAGAGTAATATTATAGGCAAGGCCACCCGGCAGGCTTTAAAGCCAATTAAATTTAAATTATATTTAATCGGATTTTATAGGTAGATATTCGTTTTCCTAAAAACAGCTTTTTACGCATGAAGAAATTTCTCAAAGGCTCGCTGATAGCGTTGATACTCATGATCGGTATCCCGCTTCTTATTCTGGTGCTCAGGCCCAGCCTGATAGTCTCCAAAGCAGATGCCAAAAAACTATTCGCGCAACCTACGTCTCATTTTATACAATGGCGTGGGGCTGAGATCCATTATACAGATGAGGGACGGGGCATACCTGTCATCATGGTCCATGGCTATGGCGGTTCGCACCGAAACTTCCAAAAGCTCAACGACCGGCTCAAAGATCAATATCGTGTCATACGCATAGACTTGCCTGGGTTTGGCCTGTCGGACCTGCCGGGCGGTAAGGAAGAAAAAATGGACTTCCTCAAAATGTACAGCGACTTTTTCACCTTCCATGCTGGATACGCTGCATACGGACTCTGTCTATATGGTAGGCAACTCTATGGGTGGCATGATGGCCTGGAATGCTGCACTTCAGCATACGGATAAAGTAAAGAAACTGGTACTCATCGGCAGCGCCGGCTATGAACTGGAGAAGATAGCCAAAGGCGTATCGAAAATGATGAACATTCCATTCATGGGGCTATTCTATGCCAAAGGCATGCCTCTGGCCATGTCAGAAGGTGGTGCCAGAAAGGTATATGCCGATACCTCTAAGATCAACCACGCGGAGGTTATCAATAATAATAAGCTATGGAACCGTGAGGGCAATCTGGATGCAGCCTACAGGCTCATGCAGTCAGGTCAGTTTCCTGATTCGTCGCGGATCACGAATCTCACTGTGCCTACGCTTATCATTTGGGGCAAAAATGACCAGATAGTACCCGTGGCGCATTCGGCCAAATTTCAACGTGATATCAAAGGCTGCGAACTCTGCGTATTCGACACCTGTGGCCATGTACCTATGATAGAAAGGCCTGATGAGACGGCAGACGCTATCAGGAAATTCTTTGCAGAGTAAGTTGTATTACCTATTACTTACTACTACTTATCTTCTGTTGCTCCAGCGCCAGGCTCTCACCATAGAAAGCTTTAGCAGACTGCTCAAATGACTCCGTATAATCCGACACATAGAAAAGGTTTTTACCAACCTGGTTTTCACTAAGCAGGTGCTCCTTCTCCAGAATGTCTTTCAGCTTCGTCGCGACGATATCTGTAGAGTCAAATAGCTTCACTTTTCCCTTGTAGAAATCATTGATCTCTTTTTTGATCATCACATAGTGAGTACAGCCGAGTATCAGTGCATCTATATCCTCCAGTTCTGGCTGCTCCAGGTAGTTGTGGATCACCGTCTGGCTGATATTATTATTGTAGAAACCTTCCTCTATCATGGGCGCGAGAAGGGGTGTGGGGAGCGCCGAATATTTAAGCCCCGGTTTGCGGCGCGAAAGCTTTTCCTGATAAACACCGGATAATATTGTGGTCTTGGTCGCGATGATACCCACATGCCTGATACTATCATCGGCGACTACAGACTCTATGATCGGGTCTATCACGTTGAATATCGGCACATTCCCTTTGTGCGTGTCGCGGAGGTATTCATAGGCAGCAGCAGATGCCGTATTGCAGGCTATGACGATACATTTGCAGCGCTTCTGATGGAGGAGGAAGTCCGTGATCTCCAGCGAATACCTTTTGATCAGGTCTTTGGATTTATCGCCATAGGGCAGGTGGGCCGTATCACCGAAATAGATGATCTGCTCATTGGGCAGCAAGCGTGAGATAGCATGGGCCACCGTCAGGCCCCCGATACCCGAGTCAAATACGCCGATAGGATGATGTGTATGTGGCATAAAATAAAAACAGGAGCTAAGTTATCAGCTCCTGTCCATATCATTCAGTTTTGTGTAATATTATTTTTTGACCGGAGCACCTGCCTTAGGCGATACCGGAGGAGCTGCAGTAGCGCCGATCTTGGTCTTCACAGCCTGGGTCACATTAGTACCTGTCTCAGGATAGTATACCACACCATTTGCAGCTACGTCAAATATATAGTCATAGCCCAGTTCCTTAGCTACATCCTTTACGCCTTTCATGTATTTGTCCTGGAGGGGCTTAGCTGCTTTCTGAGCGTAGTCCTGCAGTTCTGCCTGTGCTTTTTGCTCGAAGTCGTTCATTCTTTTTTCGAGGTCTTTCAGTTCCTGCATTTTTGATTCCTGCATTACCTGTGGCATGCTGGGGCCGTTCTGCTGCAGGTCTTTGGTTTTCTTCTCGTACTCGCCGTACATATTCTGCATCATTGCTGCATACTCACCTTTCTTTTTCTCCACGGCATCGGACATCAGTTTGTACTCAGGCAGCGCCTGCATGATCTCCACTGAGTTGAGATGGCCTACTTTCTGCTGGGCAAAAGTAGTGCTGGTAGCGAACAATGCCGCTGCGATTACGATTAGTTTTTTCAATTTGTATTTTTTGGGTGGTTTTAAAAAAGTAAATTATTTGCCTCCGGCAGGTTTGGCAGTAGAGCTCGCCGGTGCATTAGGATTAGGTACAGGCAGGGTCGCTCCGATCTTGGTTTTGACAGCCTGCGTGATATCGCCGCTGGCCTCAGGATAGTATACTACGCCACCTGCTGCTATATCAAAGATATAAGTGTACCCTTGCTCTTTAGATACATCCTTCACACCTTTCATGTATTTGTCCTGCAGGGGCTTCATTTGATCTTCAGCATATTTTTGGAGCTCCTGTTGTGCTTTTTGCTCAAACTCCTGTATTCTTTTCTCCAGGTCTTTGATCTCCTGCACATTGACATCCAGTACG
Organism: Bacteroidota bacterium; assembly: GCA_025963485.1. Classification (GTDB taxonomy): domain Bacteria; phylum Bacteroidota; class Bacteroidia; order Chitinophagales; family LD1; genus UBA1941. The sequence goes on from JAOQAO010000122.1 coordinate 3,115, forward strand.
GCCTGGGTCATTTTGTCGCCGCCTTCCTGTACTGCCTTGGATTTCTTTTCGTATTCCGCATACATGTTTTCCATGATCTTGGCGTATTCCTGTTTCTTCTTGTCTACGGCCTCGGACATGGTTTTGTATTCAGGCATGGCCTGTAGTATTTCGGCGGAGTTGAGATGCCCGATCTTCTGCTGGGCAGATACTGTGCCGAAAGTAAATATGGCTGCTAGCGCCACTATTAATTTTCTCATCGATGTTTTTTTTGAATTAATAAAGGGAATGCGAATATATAAAAAGGGCTATTATCCTAAAGCAAAGTGCCCCTGTCTTATCAGGGGCACGTCACAAAAAAAGTTATAGCTATTTCTTCTGGATCCCCATGTTAAAGAGGATATCGTCACTTTTATTCAGTTTTTCGCTGGCATAAAGCATAGATGGCCCGCTCGATTTGTCGAAGATAAAGTCATATCCCTTCGCCTGGGCATATTTCGTGATCTCGTCATATACCTTGTCCTGTATAGGTTTGATCAGCTCTTTACGCTTCTGGAAAAGATCGCCATCGGGGCCGAATTTCTTCTTTTGCAGGTCCTTTACTTCCTTTTCGGCAGCCTCTATCTCTTTCATTTTCTGCTGCTTCATCTGATCCGTCATCAGCACCTGCTCAGACTGGTATTGCTTAAACATATCGTCCACTGCCTTGCGCTTGGCCTCGATCTCCTTTTGGAAACCCTGCGAGGTTCTGTCCAGTTCTTTCTGGGCATCGGCGTACGTAGGTATCTTGCTGAGGATTACTTCCATATCCACGAAGCAAAATTTCTGCGCATAGGAGGCAGCGCTCACCATAAAGAGGGCTGCGAGTATCAGGAGGCCTTTTTTCATATTGATTTGATAATTAGTATTAGTTAGAGTCAATCAGTGTGCCAAGGTAAAAAATATGTCTTAAAAATTTATGATTCTTAACAGATATAGGCATTTAGCGAGCCTCAGCCTATTTTCTTAACTTTACTCAAAATAACCACATGAGATTTTTTTGCTTAACGCTCACCTTGTGCCTCATATTGCTGCAAATGCCGGCAAAAGCGCAATCGGATTCTTTCGTCGTAGATGGAGTATACAGGAACTATATCTACCACCTGCCGACAGGCTATAATGCCTCAAACTCCTATCCGCTGGTGCTCAACCTGCATGGCTACACCTCAAATGCTTCACAGCAATTGCTTTATACCCAAATGAATACCTCTGCCGATGCCAACGGCTATATCGTGGTCTATCCAAATGGCATTGCCAATTACTGGAATAGCTGGGGACCTCCGGGAGGAAGCTTTGGTGCTAATGATGTGAAGTTCCTCACTGAGCTCATAGACACGGTCTCCGCCCATTATCATGTCAATCCAAAACGCGTATATAGCTGTGGTATGAGCAATGGCGGATATATGAGCTATAGCCTGGCTTGTGCTATCGCAGACAGGCTCGCTGCTATCGCATCAGTATCTGGTACGATGAGTACCTATACATACTCTACATGCAATCCTGCGCGCAAAATACCTGTCATGCATGTACACGGAACAGCTGATAATACGGTACCATATGCGACCGGCGCGACTGGATCTATAGGAGTCGAGCAGACGATAACCTTCTGGCGTGATACCGACGCCTGCCAGAATATATCTGACACTGTCAATCTACCTAATCTCGCTACCGGCGATAGCTGCACGGTACAGACCATCCACTATCAGCATTGTGCCAATGGCAATGATATACTTTTCTACAAGATCGCAAACGGTGGTCACACATGGCCGGGAGGTTTCGTTGATATACCCGCCTTTGGCAATACCGACCGCGACATCACCGCTACCAATGAGATATGGAATTTCTTTAATCGCTATACGCTTGATGGCCCCATACCCGCCGGTATTAATGATATAAAAAATGTAGGGGTAATATCAATCTATCCTAATCCTGTGACACAAATGCTTACTATCAAAACTGATCAGGAAATACTTGTTGCAGATATTTATGACGCAGCCGGCAGAAAGGTGATGTCATCTGCAAAAAATAAAAGCATAGATGTTTCGTCATTAGAAGCAGGCATGTATGTGGTCAAAGTAAACACCACACATGACATGCAGTCAGTGACAAAATTTGTTAAGCAATAAGCACAAACAACATCTGTGGATACATTACTCTTTTGAGTAAAGAGTTTAATGATTAAATTACAGTAGAAATTTTTTTACCAAAGAAAGATCTTTGCAAAGAATCGCCGTCACTACAGTGATATTCTCACTGCTGCTATGTGCTGCTACCGCTACCGCCCAGGAGGTGGGTATGGCTTCCTTTTATCATGATTACTTCAATGGTAAGCGCACCGCCAGTGGCGAACTCTATGATAGCAAAAAACTAACTGCAGCCCACAAGACGCTACCGATAGGCACTATGATCAAAGTGACCAATCTCGCCAATGCCCGATCGGTCATAGTGCGCGTGAATGACCGCGGTCCATATGTCCAGGGGCGCATCCTCGATCTGTCGCGTGCGGGTGCGGAACAGCTCGGCTATATACCCGCAGGCTCTGCCAAGGTCTCTTATGAAGTGATAAATACACCAGTCATAGAAATAAAGGATACAACGCGTATTACGCCGATAATAGTAGAGCCTATGTATGTGATCACCGAGGTGGATACGACAATAAAAATGCTATATGGCGTAAAGCTCGGCAGCTTCGATGATCCCAAAGTTGCCTTTACTTTGAGCAAGGATCTCAAGTCAAAATATAAAACAGTAGCCTACGTACAAAACGTCAAAATGGCCAAGGGGAATTTCTACAGAATATATGTCGGCAATTTTGCCACGCAGGAGGAAGCCGACAAACTACAAGTAGTTATGAAGAAATTATATCCTGAATGCAGAGTAGTGAAATATGAGGGGATGAAATAGCCTAGGTTTTAAGTTATAAGTTATAGGTCTTAAGGCAATACAAATTACTGTAGTCGTTGTATGAAAATGTATATCATTTTTCTTTCGGCTTGTAGTTTAGATAGAAGAACTTCATACTGGATTGGATTTTTAATTAACCCAATCTTCTCACTAAGGAATAATTGAGATTCTATCTCAAAACATGAACCGAGTGAAAATTCCAGAAATCGAATAAAATCAAGTTTACTTCTACGGCTGGAACCTTCAGCTATATTTGAGGAAATGGAAACTGCTGCGCGTTGCATTTGGGATATAAGTCCAAATTGTTCGGTTTTTGGGAACATCTCACAAAGTTTATATACCAGAACCCCAATTTCGATGGCTTCTTTCCAAATTTCAAGTTTTGTGTAATCCTGCATTTGTATTTACCTATAACTTAAAACTTATAACCTACAACTTAATTTCTCTCATAAAGTCGACGGTCTTCTGTATATCATCATACAGTACCCTATCCTTGTCATAGTGTGTCACAACCTTTCTATAGGCTGTCCTTATTTTCTCTATCAGGGGTGAGCTTTTTTTATCCCTGAAATCCAATGCCTGCATTGCTGTCATAAATTCTATTGCAAGTACTTTCTCAATGTTGTAAACGATCTTGTATGTTTTCACAGCCGCGTTAGCGCCCATGCTCACGTGATCTTCCTGTCCATCTGAGGAGGTGATGGTGTCTACGGAGGCTGGCGTAGCGAGTTGCTTATTCATGGATACAATAGAGGCCGCAGTATACTGAGGTATCATCAGGCCGCTATTGAGGCCGGAGTCTGCGACCAGGAATTTTGGCAAACCTCTTTTACCAGATATAAGTTGAAATGTACGGCGCTCTGATATGCTCGCCAGTTCGCTCATCGCGATGCCTAGATAATCCAGCGCGATGGCCAAAGGTTCTCCGTGGAAGTTACCTCCACTGATGATCATATCCTGCTCTTCAAATATCAATGGGTTATCCGTTACCGCATTGATCTCGCACTCAAAAACTTCTTTGACCTGCGAAATAGCAAACTTCACCGCGCCATGTACCTGAGGTACGCAGCGGAATGAATACGGATCCTGTATATTGTTTTTAGCCTGCGTAGCGATTTCACTTCCTTTCAGGAAATCTAATACCTGCGCCGCAGACTCTACCTGTCCTTTGTGATTGCGTACGCGCTGTATCTCCGGATGGAATGGCGCTATCTGTGCATCGAAGGCGTCGACAGATATAGCAGCAGTCAGGTCAGCGAGTTTCTCCACGCGTTCAGCCTCTATGATAGAATAGCATCCCCATGCGCTCATGAACTGCGTACCATTGAGCAATGCCAGGCCTTCCTTTGCTTTGAGTTTGATAGGAGCAAAGCCTTTTTCTTTTAATACTGCGGCGCTGTCTTTCTTTTCTCCCTTGTAGCGAACGCTGCCCATACCGATCAGGGGCAGGCTGAGATGGGCAAGCGGTGCGAGATCGCCCGATGCACCGAGCGAACCAACCTCCCATATCACCGGATAAATTTCGCTGTTATATAGTTTGAGCAGTTGCTCTACCGTCTCTATAGAGATACCTGAGTAGCCGAGTGAGAGGCCTTTCAATTTGAGCAGGATCATCAGTTTGACCACTTCATGTTTCACTTCATCTCCCATACCGCAGGCGTGGCTCATGACGAGGTTTTCCTGTAGTTGTTCGAGTTGGTCAGCTGCTATCTCCACATCGCATAGCGCACCAAATCCTGTATTGATGCCATAGTAGCGGGCATTAGGCGCGGCTATTTTCTTTTCAAGAAAGGAGCGATTAGCTTGTATCTTTTTCCTCGCTTCGGCAGAGAGTTCGATCTTCATGTCCGCCGACAGAAACCTTCGAAGATCCTCCAGCGTCAGTTCCTTATCTGTTATAGTGAATGTCTGCATGTTAGTTTCCTTTTAGCTTCTCTATGATCTCTTCTATCGTCAGCTTCTCCTGCTGCCCGCTGGCCATGTCTTTGAAGGTTAATTTACCGCTGGCCATCTCATCGCCACCGACTACGATGACATAAGGTATCTTCTTGTCATTGGCGTAGTTCATTTGCTTATCGAGCTTCTTCTTCCCGGGATATATCTCGGAGGCTATATCGAGCGCCCGTACTTTCTGCAATTGCTCAAAAGCATAAGCCTCACTCGCCTCATCGAAATGGACGAACAGCACTTTCGTAGTCTCTCCCAGATCGGCAGGAAAAAGCTTCAACTCTTCCATCACATCATAGATACGCTCTATGCCAAATGATATACCCACACCGCTCATATCGCGGCCTCCAAACATTTCAGTAAGATTATCATAGCGACCACCACCACCGAGGGAGCCCATTTGGATGGCTTTATTCTCTTCTTTGTTTTTATCCAATACTACCTCCCAAATTATTCCGGTATAATAACTTAAGCCTCTTGCCAAGTACGGATTTAGTTTAACTTTTTCTTGATCGAATTTTATTTTTCCTAAAACCTCTTGTAAAGTAGAAATGATACCCTTCCAAGTATCTTCTCTCCACCTATCGGATGGAGGGATAGCTTTATAAAGCTTATCTGTAACATCAAACCAGCTATTGCTGCCATTGTAAATATCAAATACAAATCGTTGTAATGATTTCACTGAGAGCGCTTCTAATGCAAGATGCTCTACTACTAATGGAGTTAATTCTTCTACGACTTTATCCCAACCGATTTTGTCTAGCTTGTCGATTATTATTGTAAAGCTTTCAAAGTTAACTGTAAGGCCGAAATAACTAGCTATTGCTTCAAGAACCTTTCTGTGATTAATTTCAACTATAACCTTCAACCTTAATCTCTCAAACACCTCTACATATATCTGTGTTAGCTCTACTTCATTCAATAATGAAGTGCTTCCGATAATATCCGCATCACACTGATAGAACTCTTGATAACGACCCTTTTGAGGCCTATCTCCGCGCCATACCGGGGCTATATGAAATCTTTTAAAAGGAAAGGCTAAATCACCTTGATGTTGCACTACATAACGGGCTAATGGAACCGTAAGATCATATCGAAGCCCCTTTTCGGAACCAGCTGGAAGAAAGTTATACGGGTATACTTCCCATAACCTCTCTTTCAAGGTCGGCACAAATTCAGGTCTATCAAGCAAGTTTTTATTACTCCTTATCTTAAACAAGAGCTTATCTCCTTCATCGCCATATTTGCCTTCAAGTGTTTCAAGACTTTCAATAGCAGGCGTATCTATCTGCTGAAATCCATATTTGCGGAATACTCTCTTGATCGTATCAAATATATAATTGCGCTTCGCCACCTCTTCTGGTAGGAAATCACGGGTGCCTTTAGGTAAGGATGGTTTTATCTTTTTTATCTCAGCCATTTTGTATTGTCTATTGTCTCAAGTCTTATGTCTATAGTCTGTTTTTCACTATCGCATCACATGCCTTGTCCAGCATCTGGTATACCAGTTCGAAACCATCCGGGCCTCCATAGTATGGGTCCGGTATGTTTATGTTTCTGCCGGGATCAGATTCATTCATGATCAGTTTTACTTTTGCTTCTTCCTCTTCATTGTGGCACAGAGCTATCACGTCATTATAGTTTGATGAGTCCATGCAGTATATCAGGTCAAAGTCATCAATGTCGATAGACCGTATTTTCCTGGCTGCCTGCATCGTGATATCTACACCATGTTTATGAGCCACCTGGCAAGAGCGCATATCTGGTTTCTGTCCGGCGTGCCAGCCTCCCGTACCGGCAGAGTCCACCTGCCAGTCCAGTCCGGCATTTTTCAACTTATGCTCCAGTATCCCCTGTGCCAGCGGGCTTCTGCATATATTCCCCATGCACACCATCAGAACCTTCATGGTGCTAAAATAATTAAATAGTAGAGATACGATGTTTGGCGTCTTTTTCGATTGAGCCAAAGACCGCTATATTACAGCCACAAAAATCGAATTATGGCAGAATTTATTCTACTGATCAGAGAGGACCTGACTAAATACCCGATCCCCGATGCGCAGCTCAAAGCGCTCATCGCGGCTCATACCCAGTGGGCAAAGGACCTATCGGCGCGTGGCGTATTCAAAGATGGATATGGTATCGGCGATACAGGAAGCCTACTATCACTGGTCGATGGCGTCGTGACAGAGCTGCCGCTCAGAGATACCAAGGAAGGGATAGGAGGGTTTTATATCATAGAAGCCGAAGACCTGGCTGGCGCCATAGCCATAGGCAAAGAATGTCCTACTTATAAAGATGGCGATTCTATTGAAGTAAGGCCCTTGATGTGAATACACAGGGAACAATAATAGCCCCTGCTACCGCGCAGGGTATAGGTGCTATCGGGGTCATACGGCTTTCGGGAGCAGATGCCATCGCCATTGCTCAAAAAGCGTGGCGTGGCAAGGATCTGACACAACAGCCATCGCATACTATCCATTATGGACACATCGTGGATGGTGACAAGGAACTGGATGAGGTCATGGTCAGCATTTTTCGTGCACCGAAGTCTTTCACAACCGAGGATGTCATTGAGATATCCTGTCATGGTTCGCCATATATCATGGAGCAGATACTCATGCTGCTTATATCTAAAGGCGCACGAATGGCAGAGCCGGGTGAGTTTACCTTACGCGCTTTTATGAATGGCCGCATAGATCTCTCGCAGGCGGAGGCTGTGGCCGATCTTATCGCCTCAAATTCAGCAGCGGCGCATGAGATAGCCATCAGGCAAATACGTGGTGGCTTCGCAAACCAGATCAAGGACCTGAGGGCCCAACTGGTCAATTTTGCTTCCTTCATAGAATTAGAACTAGACTTCAGCGAAGAGGATGTAGAATTTGTACATCGGGGGGACCTTATAAAAATAGTGACTAAGATAAAGGCTGTTCTGACACCACTGATCGAGTCCTTCAAATATGGCAATGTCATAAAGAATGGAGTCCCGGTGGCGATAGTCGGCAAGCCCAATGCCGGCAAATCAACGTTGCTCAATACCCTGCTCAATGAGGAACGTGCGATCGTGAGCCATATAGCTGGTACTACACGCGACACGATAGAAGAGGTACTGCATATAGATGGTATAGCCTACCGGCTGATAGATACTGCAGGACTGCGCCAGACCACAGATGAGATAGAGCAGATAGGTGTGGAGCGAAGCTATGATAAGATCAAAACGGCATCCATATTATTGTATATGATCGATGCCAGTCTTATCTCTGACAAAAGTGATCTGATCAAAGAAGTTAATGAGGCTGAAGGTTTCGGAGTGCCATACCTGCTCATAGCTAATAAGAGTGATAAATGTAGTGCAGATATACTGGAGCATCTGGAGCAAATAGATAACGTAGTACCGGTCAGTGCGAAAAACAATACAGGTGTCGATGTGCTCAAGCGCAAGCTGAGTGATATGATACAATCTCAAAAGGTCACGCCACCTGATATGACCGTAGCCAACATACGCCACTATGAGGCATTGAAGAATGCCTATGAATCGCTTGATGCCGTTCTGGCGGGTATAGATGCCCAGATCACCACAGACCTAATTGCATTCGAGCTGCGGCGATCACTGGAGTATCTTGGTGAAATTTCCGGAGAGGTCACTAACGATGAAATACTCGGAAATATCTTTTCGAAGTTCTGTATCGGAAAGTAGCATTCAAAATTCAACCTCCCCAAAGCAGAGAAACACACCGGAGGCAAGCGCATCACTTTGACGGATTATACAGAGTTGGTTTATAATTCCTACGTATTTGATTGGATGATAGCGAGACTGAAAAGCTACTCACCGGATATGTTCCAAGCCGGATATTACTATCCATCTTAGAAAGCAATATTGATACCTTTAGAGTGATGTGGCTTTGTAGGGAAATATGTTTTACTTTGTTGAGGTTCTATCTCAAAACAAAAATGAAATTGTATATTAAGAACATGGTTTGCAACCGTTGCTCGATTCTGGTGAAAGCGGAATTGGAAAAGCAAGGGCTACATATACTATCGGTAAGCTTAGGTGAAGCGGAGATACAAGGTAGTATATCATTATCCAAGCAAAAGGTACTTGAAGCTAACCTTTCTATTTATGGGTTTGAGTTGATCCAAGATAAGAACGGGCAACTGATTGAAAAAATAAAAAATACTGTAGTGGAGTTAATTCATCATTCCACCGAAGACATAAATACGACTTACTCGGTTTATATCAGCCGCAAGCTCAATCATGATTACTCATACCTCAGCAAATTATTTTCCGAATCGAATGGCATGACTTTAGAACAGTATATCATTGCCCAAAAGATTGAGAAGGTAAAGGAATTAATCGTCTATGATGAACTGAGCCTCGGAGATATAGCCCATAAGATGCATTATAGCAGCATCGCACATTTGAGCCGCCAGTTTAAAAGTATAACCGGATTTACACCATCTGCTTTCAAAAAGCTCAAACATAATCTGCGCAAATCCATCGAAGAGATTTGAAATTATGCAAATCAAATCCATAATTGTGCAAAAATAGTGCGGTTATAGGGGCTATTATTGTATAGTTAAATTGGATACTTATTTATTCAGCAAAGTACCCCCAACAATGGATCAACCCAATAGAACTCAAATATTTTTAGAGTGTGTCATAGCCTGTGAAAACTGTCTGTCACAATGTGGCAAAAGCAAAAGCTGTGGATGCTCCTGTATATATTGCCGGGATTGTGCCGACCTCTGTACCTTAATTATAAGATGGGAGGCAAGGGGTTCTGCTTATTCAAAGAAATTGGTGACGCTATGCGCCGATGTATGCACTGCCTGTGCGGCTGAGTGCGGCAAAAATGCTGATAAAATGGAATGTTGTAAAGCTTGTTCTGAGGCTTGTAAAAAATGCGCAGAAATTTGTATGAACTAATATAATATCTCCAAAACTCTAAAACACTACAATGAGAATATTTTTATCCTGCTTAATTACGGCTTTTTCTTTCTCCATCGGCTATGCACAGACGACAGCTATGGACTGGACACGAAATGATTGCGACAGCAATATTAGTCACCACCTCTTTGCTGAATTAGACAGTGGTTATGTAGTGCAGATAGATTTTGATATGATTCCCACATGTCCTACCTGCAATGCTTCAGTGCATACGCTCAAACCTATGCTGGATGACAAAAGAAACCAATATCCAAACCGTTTGAAATATTACTGCGTGGGATATGACGATAGTTATACCTGTTCTCAAATGCTTAATTGGAAATCTGCCCAAAGTGTAGATGCTCCGGTCTTTACAGGCGGAGCTACTG
>JAOQAO010000131.1 GCA_025963485.1 Bacteroidota bacterium
GCTGTACCGGGGCTTCCGGCTTCCAATCATAGACATTATTAGAAGCGAGGTATTTCCTGAAAGGTGAATTTGCATTTTGTTCAAAATCCAGGTAGAATTCTTTTTTCACTGCCTTGAAAGCTGTATCCGGCATATGGGCATCTATCACTTCCATAGGCCATTCGCCACCATTGACCAGTGCGGGTAGGATCGTGTCGTATGGAGCCACTAGCGCATCTTTCATATTTGCCATTCCCCCCTGCGTTTCATAATAAGTAGCGAGCATAAACGGAAGATAGCCCGGATAGTCGTAGTGTTTCTTGCGGCTGGCATATACGGTAGATTCTACATCATATGGCCCGCTCATAGGTGACGATGCCGTAACCGGAAAACGATCGGCGTATTTCTCCTGAAGCAGCCTGTGTGTAGCCATAGCAGCATGCCCGCCCTGTGAGTAGCCGGTCACGAATAGCTGAGGCCCTCTCGTCACATGAAGCTCTGGCAGCAAACCATCTGTCGCGATAAGCATATCTACAGAGGCGCCTGCTTCTGTTTTTGCATCGAGGTATAGTTGTTCGCGTTCGCCTTTGCCCTTGCCGATATAGTCGGGGCAGATGACGATGTAGCCGTCAGTAGCAAAAGCCAGGCAGATAGATTGCTCTCCTGTCCCGTCAAAACAACTCTCCCTGCATATCTCCGTACCGTGGTTGTATATCATGGTCGGCGCAGGTGTATTGGCTTCCTGCGGCACGTATAGCATACCGGAGGCTTTGACCGGGGAGCCATCTGCGTAGGTGGTGGTGTATAGTATCTCGTAAATGGTTATTCCCTGCTTCACACCCAGCATGATCGCGGGGATATGCTGTTGTTTGAAGAATGCCTGCAATTCCGGTTGTGGGAAGTTCTTTATAACACTGTACCCCACCAGACTCCCCGCCTGGGGCTTACTCACTTGCTGGGGTTTCTTGGTGTCGGCAGATTGCGCAGATGCCTTATCTGCGCCTAAAGAGAGAAGTACAAAAAGGATCAAAAAATGCTTCAAAAAGCCAGGTAACATATATACACGCATAGCATCAGATTTACTGATGCAAAAATACGGAAGATTACGCTGAGAAAGTGCTGTGTTGACTAGGAAAAATGCAGGTTTGAATGAAAGCAGGCGTGGCTTTACTGCTCCTCAAACCTGATCTCCTGTATGGTAAAAGTACCATTGACAGGCTTCGCATATACATAAGTGCGATATGACCCGGCAGTAGTAGCGAGGTTACCCATGAAGTACTTAGCCCCTCCCGGAGACTCACCACGGTGCTGTACAGCAAATGACCTCGGTATATGCGTACCGAAAAAGTTCTTCAATACAGCCTCAGCCTGCGATTTGCTATATGAGTTTTGAGCGTCCTTGATATGGATCTCCACATTGCCAGAAAAATATTTGGAGAGCGTAGACACATCGCCTGATTTGATGGCAGCCTCTATGTTGTCAAAACTTTGTGCGCGGGTATGGCCGACAGCCAAAGTCATGGTAATAAACAGGACAACAAGGGATTTGATGATCAATCTCATTTTAATTATTGATAAATTTGTGAAACTATCGTTAGAATCTTACGAAATTCGTGCCAAATACTCTATCACTCCACTATTTTACTTAAAAATCAAATAGGAAACAAATATCTGTAAATGAATCGCAAAGTAGCTCTTATCATTATGGACGGCTGGGGCCACGGCTCGCAGCCAGACAGAAGCGCCATCGCTCAGGCTAATATCCCCTTTATCAAGTCATTATATGATAAATACTCAAATTCTGAACTAACCACTTTTGGAGAAGCTGTAGGCCTGCCCGACGGGCAAATGGGAAACAGCGAAGTAGGCCATCTCAATATCGGAGCTGGCAGGGTCGTCTATCAGGAACTGCTTCGCATCAATATCGCCATCCGTGATGGAGAGCTGGCAAAGAGCCCTAAACTGCTGGATGCTATAAAGTATTGCGTTGATAATAATAAGCCGCTTCATCTCATGGGGCTTGTATCAGATGGAGGAGTGCATTCACATACCTCCCATCTGAAAGCAATATGTGATATAGCTTCTCAATATTTGGCCGAAGGGCAGGTGTTTATCCATGCATTCACTGACGGACGTGATACGGATACTAAGAGCGGTATCGGTTACCTGACCGACCTTGATAATTTTCTCAAAACATCAGTAGGTACTATCGCATCTGTATGCGGTCGCTACTATGCCATGGACCGCGACAATCGCTGGGAGCGCATCAAGCTCGCCTATGACCTGCTCGTGAAGGGAGAAGGCAAGAAGTCCAGTAATGTACTCGACGCGATCAAAGAATCTTATGCGGAGAACGTGACCGATGAATTTATCAGACCGATCATAGCCACGGATGCAAATGGCTCGCCTTTATCATTGATCAAAGAGGATGACGTTGTGATCTGTTTCAACTTCCGCACAGACCGCTGCCGCGAGATCACCAAGGCGCTGACGCAGCAGGACTTTCCCGAACAGGGCATGAAGAAGCTGAAGCTGAACTATACGACACTGACAGTATACGATCATTCATTCACTGGTGTGGCTAACATTTTCGACAACGATGACCTGAAGATGACGCTCGGAGAGGTACTCGCCAATCTTGGCAAAACACAATTGCGCGCGGCAGAGACAGAGAAGTATCCTCACGTCACTTTCTTTTTCAATGGCGGTAGAGAAAAGCCATTCGATGGAGAAGAGCGCATCATGGAGCCATCGCCTAAGGTGGCGACCTATGACCTGCAACCGGAGATGAGCGCGTATGGGCTCACGGATAGAGCGGTTGCATTTATCGAAGAAAAGAAACCCGATTTCGTCTGCCTCAACTATGCCAATGCCGACATGGTGGGCCACTCAGGTATTTTCAGCGCAGTCGTCAAGGCCTGTGAAGTAGTGAATAACTGCGTCGAAAAACTCGTAACAACTTGCCTCGCAAATGGCTATTCCATCCTGCTCACAGCCGATCATGGCAATGCCGACTATCTGATCAATGACGACGGTTCGCCCAATACGGCCCATACTAAAAACCCGGTACCGCTATTTCTGATAGATAATGAGCTTAAACCAGCGCTGCAGAATGGAAGACTAGCTGACCTCGCACCGACGGTGCTTAAGCTGATGGATATCCCCCAGCCTGCGGAGATGACGGGAGTGGCTTTGTATTAGGCATTAGCAGCCCAGCAATAATTGTTTATCCGGGATCAGATTTTTTTATTTAATAATCAACAACATGTTATTAATTATTAAATAAAATGAATAGATCATATATTAAGAGAGGCCGTATCTCTCGAATGGCTGTTAAAGTCTCCCCTATTTTAGGGGAGATTTAGAGGGGTAAATCTGCGTCAAGAGGATTCCCTTCGCTTAGTATTTTTATAATTTTCTTCAAAGTCTCCTTGTTAGTCCCATAGAATGGAGAGTTCCTACCTGATGCGGATATACAGTTAAGGTAGTAGGCACTTTGTGTATAAATTATAGTTATGCTATAATCATTGCTAAACCAACCACCACCGAAAATGAATTGACAGTAGCCTTCATTGTTCCCAATGCCGGTTGCTTTAAGTACGTCCATTAAATTGCTTATTACCATCTGTTTTGAGGATAGGGACTGGGAGCTCGAATAGATTGTTAGTCTTTTCCTATTATATGTCAGGCCGGCCATAATGATTGGGAAAAGACTACATATTGCGAAGACGGGCAGAACCTTTGAGTTGTCTACTACTAAAGTTGCGGCACCTAGAACATTAATTAAAACTAAAATTCCAATAAATATATAGTCGCTTATAAAAAACGGAAGTCTTCCTTTTGCTATCGCCTTTTCTATTTCTTCATTACTCATAAGCCCCATTCATTTTCAAATTACCCTACATCTTCAAATCAATTCTCCGGCTGTTAAAGTCTCCCTTTCGGGGAGATTTAGAGGGGCCTAATTCAACTTATCGATCTTCTCCTCCATCTCCTGCATCAGCTCTATCTGTATCTCTTGTATCTCCACGATCTGTTTGTGCTGGTTGAGCATCATATGGTCTATTTTGTCATGGAGGAGACGTATCTGTAGCTCGGCGGCGAGGTTGACCTGGTAGTCATGTTCGCTACGCTGCCTGTCCTTGTCATTTTGCCTGTTCTGGCTCATCATGATGATCGGCGCCTGTAGTGCAGCGAGGCAGGAGAGGACCAGGTTGAGCAAGATGAATGGATACGGATCATAGCCATTTTCATGGTAGACCACCACATTGACCGCCATCCAGAATCCCATAAAGGACAGGAAGAAGATGATAAACTTCCAGCTACCGCCAAACTCGGCGATCTTGTCCGAAAGCTTTTCACCGAAAGTGGATTCGTTTTCTATATCAGGCTCTACGTTATCTGATATAAATTTGTTGGCCTTCAGCTTTTCCAGGACCTGAGTCTCGAGCTCGGTCATGGCACCTACTTCTTTTTTGACGAGATTCTCCATTTGCCGCTGGCGGTACCTGAATAGCTCGCGTGTAGATATATGCGAATTTTCATCAAAATCCGGATGGTCCTTGCGGATCTCTTCTATCACTGACTCCCGCACATCATCTCCCATGATCAGGTCATCCAGATCATGCTCAGTGCCTGTCACATGGCATATGGCCTTCTTTTTCTCCGAATCCGGCTTGTGTAAGCTCATAACTATTTGTTTTGTGCAATTTTAGACTTAATAACCCACTAAAAGAAACAGAGTGTTGGTGTAAACTGTTAACTTTGCACCGCAAAATTTGATATTATGAAGATCAATATTCCCGAAGTCCATGTGCCCCGTGTAGTGATAGTAGGCTGCGGTTTTGGAGGCTTGGAATTGGCCAAGCATCTCGCCAAAGCTCCTGTACAGGTAGTGCTTATCGATAAAAACAACTACCATACTTTTCAGCCATTGCTATATCAGGTTTCTACATCGGGCCTGGAAGCAGACTCTATCGTATATCCTATCCGGAAAATATTCAAAGGGCAAAAGAACTTCCACTACCGCTGGGGCGAAGTGCTTAAAATAAATGCGGAGCAGAAATACCTCGAAACAAACATTGGCAATTGTAATTATGACTATCTCGTCATCGCTACAGGTACGACTACTAATTTCTTTGGCATAGAAGGACTCGAAGAAAAGAGTATGCCGATGAAAACGGTCGTGGAGGCGCTCAATCTGCGCTCGCTCATTTTGCAGAATTTTGAGAAAGCGCTGCTTGTCACTGATACTAAAGAGCGCGATGCGCTGATGAATTTTGTAGTAGTAGGTGGCGGCCCGACCGGAGTAGAGTTGACAGGTGCGCTGTGCGAACTAAAGAGGCATGTACTGCCAAATGACTACCCGGAACTGGATTTTCGCAAAATGCGCGTCATACTCGTGGAGTCTGGAGACAGGCTACTATCGATGATGAACGAGGCAAATCGTACCAAGGCTGTAGAATACCTCAAAGAGCTCGGAGCCGAAGTATGGCTCAATATCAAGGTCATCAAATACGACGGCCACGAGATCACCACTGCCTCCGGCAAGCCGATACATGCGGCAAACCTGATATGGGCAGCAGGTGTGAAGGGAGTGATGATAGACGGCTTTAGCGCTGACGTGATCACGCCAGCGAAAAGGCTGGTGGTAGATGAGATCAACCGTGTGAAGGGCTTTGAAAATATTTTTGCCATCGGCGATATCGCCTATATGGTGACAGATAAATATCCTAAGGGCCATCCACAGGTCGCACCTGTGGCGATACAACAGGGAAACCTGCTGGCGAAAAATATCGTCAATCTCATACAGGTTAAGGTGACAAAGCCTTTTGTGTATTTTGACAAAGGGTCGATGGCTACAGTGGGCAGGAATAAAGCCCTCGTAGAGATCGGCAAATTCCATTTCGGTGGGTTTTTCGGCTGGGTCACATGGCTGCTCGTGCACCTGATGTCCATTGTGGGTTTCCGAAACAGGGTCATCACCCTCTTCAACTGGATATGGAACTATGTCAGCTATGACCGCAATATCCGCCTTATCATCCGGCCATTTCACAGGCCAGAAGAAGACAAACCCGCGGCGTGAAACTAATATTGACAGAGGACGGTTCGCATACGATATACTCGGAGCAGTTTGACGAGATATACCACTCGCGTCATGGCGCTAT